>CAYXUZ010000201.1:0-10818 GCA_964467705.1 uncultured Ardenticatenaceae bacterium
GGCGACGCAGCGAGAATGTCTGGAACTGTTGGGCTGTTGGGGCAAGGGGAAGGTACACAAATTGGCGGAAATTATTGCCGGTGTAGTATTGGCCGGGGAAATTTCGTTGGCGTCGGCCATCTCCTCGTCAGATTGGGTGAGCAGCCATGAGCAGTACGGCCGTAATCGGTAAACAGTAAGCAGTGAACAGTAGAGTATTGACTGCTTACTGCTCACTGTTTACTGCTAACTCAATTACAAATCTGCTCCCCTTCCCCATTTCACTCTCCAAAGTCAACTGCCCACCGTGTGCTTCTACCAGATCGCGGGCGATGGTGAGGCCGAGACCCATGCCCTGGGGGAAGCGGGTCTGGGCACGGCTGCGGTAGAACGGCTCAAACACGCGAGTTTGCTCGTCGGTGGGGATGCCGGGGCCAGTGTCGGCGATGGTGATCACGACAGCGCCATTTTGGGTCACGGCCGTGACCCGCACTTCCCCTTCCTTTGGTGTGTACTTGATCGCATTACTCAGCAGGTTGCCAATCGCCTGGGCCATGCGGTCGGCATCCATTTCTAGCGTGGGCAGGTTGGCGGCAATGTCCGTTTGCCAGCGCAGCCCCTTTTCCTGGGCGGCGGCCCGCCAGGGCAGCAGCAGCGGCGGCAGCCAATCACTCAGGGCTACCGGCTGACGATTCAATTCCCGTGTACCCAACACCTGCCCGCCTAACTGTACCAGATCATCCAGCAACGGCCGCATCACGTGAATATGCTCCTCCACCCCTTTCAGCAGTTCGGCGCGTAAAGCCGGGTCTTCGTCCGCGCCACTGCGCAGGGCGCTGACAGCCGCGAGCATCGCCCCCAACGGCCGTCCCAATTCATGCACCAGATTCGCCAATAACTGCCGCCGGTTGTCTTCCAACTCTCGCAGCCGCGCCGCCAATACGTTCACCGCATGGCTTAACGTTTTGATCTCCACCGCGCCCGTTTCCGGGATGGGGTCGGTGCGGTTGTGGTGAGCAATGTCGGTCACGGCCGTGCTGGCGGCCACAATGGGCCGGGCCATGCGCCCCGCCAGATAAACGCCAAGCACCACGCCGATGACCAGTTCCGCCAACACCACCAGAATAACCAGCCGCCGCAGGTCCGTGAAAACCTGCGCTGCCGCATCCAGGGTACTGCTCACGCGCACGTAACCGGCCAGTTGGTTCTGTACATCATAAACGGGCACGGCCGCTTCGGCGGATTGGGCGAAGAGAGTATAGGTGATTTGTGGTTCAGAAGGAGATTGAGAGATTGAGAGATTGCCAACCTGCGGTTGGGGAGATTGAGGATCTGTGGAGGCCAGGATGTCGCCGTCGGGGGTTTGCAAGGTGATGTCGCCGGTGACGGCCGTGCTCACCCGCGCCACAAAAAACCGCGCCTGTTCCCTGTTTTGCCAGACCGTGCTATCTTCTTCCAGTAGTTCCGCCAGCAGCAGCGCCTGACTCTGCACATCGGCCGCCAACTGCTTCAGCACCACCTGAGTCTCCACCAGATACAGGATAATCAGGCTCGCCAGCGGTACCACCAATAGCGTCGGCAAAATATGCGTCAAAATGAAACGGCCGCGCAGCGTCTTCATTTGTTCTCTGTGAGCAAGCGTATTAGCTCTTGCTGCAAAAGTAGCAACTCGGTTTGCTCGTCAACCAATCGAAGAGCCTGCATATTTATCTGGTTTATCAAAATCATCAACTTTTGATATTGTTCAAGAAGACGCACTGCTTCCGCTTCTTGTCTTTTATGCAAGCGGTAATCAATCAGTTGTGAGCGATTGAGTCTGAGGCGTTTAATCGTAAAGTCACCAACCGGCGTTAGGGGATGCAGACGTCCATTGTCTAGCAACAAGAAATGTCTGTTTGCTGGCTCAAATCGGGGATTCCACAAAAACAGGTCTGTCGTTTTTTTAGGCCAGTAATTCTGTTTATGAAGATTACATTGGGCACAACAATAAAGCAGATTGTCAAAATGATCCGTACCAGCTTTTGATATTGGTTGATAATGGTCAATGGTTAACAAGCCACCAGTATCAGTCTCAGAAACCCCACAGAACTCACAACACCGTTGGGCACGCTCCCGAACTAATCGGCGTATAGCTGGCGAAATTGTCATGCAGGTTGTATTTGTGAAGCGAGTTGTTGGCGTAGAGCGGCAATATCACGACGCAGCGCATTGTTTTCGGCTGTCTTTTCCTGGATAAATTTCGTTAATTGGGCAAGTTCGGCAACGGCTTCATCTACCTGCGCTTGCAGTTGTACCAGATCGGTATGGGTATCTGGTATGTTCAACAACTTGCGCTCCGCTTCATCTTGAACTTCATACCAGCCTGCAAGTTGTGCCATTTCTTCTTCTGTTAGTGACTCCCCACGTGTCCACCGATCATGCAGTTGTACACCCAATTCATCGGAAATCATAAAATCACCTCATGTATTGCCACTAAAAGTTGCAACCGATTTTAGCATGGAAAGGTAGTTCATGGCGCGATGAGTTTGTAGCCAACGCCGCGGACGGTGATGAGACGTTGCGGGTGTTGGGGATCGGTTTCGATTTTTTCGCGCAGCCAGCGCACGTGAACGTAAACGCCCTGCGGTTCGCCCATGAACTCTGCGCCCCAGACGCGGTTGAGAATGTCATCCACGGAGACAACGTTGGGCGAAGCGGCCGCCAGCACATGCAGCAGGGCAAATTCGCGCGGCGGCAAATCGGCCAGCATTTTGTCACCCACTTTGACGGTGTGGGCGGCGGGGTCAATTTCCAGGTCACCGACGGTGATGCTATTGTTAGTAGTCACGGCCGTCTCCCGCCCCACCCGTCGCAACACCGATTTCACATGCGCCAGCAGCACATCCATGTTAAACGGCTTGGTGATGTAGCCATCCGCCCCCAGTTCCAGCCCTAAAATGGTGTCCAATTCACGGCGGCGGGCGGTGACAAAGATGACGGCCGTGTCCACCTCCCGTTGAAAATGGCGCAAGGCCTCCAGCCCATCCATGCCCGGCAGCCCAATATCCAGCAGCACCAGGTCAGGTCGGTCCCGTTTCGCCATCTCCAGCGCGGCTTCGGCCGTTTCGGCCGTACTCGTCCGGTAGCCGTCCTGCTCCAACTGAAAACTCACACTGCGCCGCATCAGGGCATCGTCATCTACCACCAGAATGTGTCTCGCCATATTCCGAAGTCCGTAATCCGTTGTCCGTAATCTGAGAACGGATAGATTGTTGTCATTTTACCGGATTTCAACGGAAAGGCGTATTGACGAAAAGGTGCGCTGCTAGAAGCGTAAAAATATCAAAGATTGCGCAGATTTCGCAGATGGCAGAAAGAAAATCTGCGTAATCTTTGATTTCTCAAGTTGTGGCTTCGCCACGTTAGGGACTTCGGTTTACCGATTACGGGTTCACGGCCGTGACCACATCCCCACTCACCCAGCCGCGCAACTCTGAACCGGGCGCGCCAATTTGCGCCCAGTCGCCACGTATCTGGTAAAGGGCCACTTCCGCGCCATCGTGCAGTTGAAAATCGCTGCCGTATTGTTCACCTGGCCCGGCGTAGACATCTGCAACTTCGGCCACAATGACCGCTTCTTGCAGGTTATTGGCGGTTTGCAAGCGGCGGCCTAACGTGAAAGCGGAGAGAAGAAACAGCAGAGCTAACGGTAACAGGCTGTATTTCAACATTGTCCGCTTACGGCCGTGCCCCAGCCGCCGCACGACAAAAAACGCCACACATAACAGTGTCCACAGCAGCAGGGTGAGTACGGCCGTTTCATTTAGCGTCAACCACCCGGCCATATCCGCCAGGAAAATGGTCGCCATCGTTTGCGGAGCTTGCGGAAGCTGCTCGGTGGCCTGCGCCCGCGCCAGCGCCAGATTGTGCTGGATGTCCGCATCACGCGGGGCCAGTTGTTCCGCCCGCCGGTAGTTCAAAATCGCCTGCCCCAATTCGCCGTTCTGGTAATAGGCATTACCCAGATTGAAATAAAGCGCGTGGTCGTCCATCCCCTGGCTGACCAACGTTTCATAGGCGCGGATGGCTTCAGCGGTACGGCCGTTGCTCGCCAACACATTCGCCGCTGCCATCTCCCCCCCATCAGCCAGCACGCCGGGCACAAAAATAAGGAGGGCAAAGAGTAAGGTAATGAGTGTGATTTTTTTCATGGTAATACTTTTGAGACTGAGAGACCGAGAGATTGAGAGACTGTCAATCTCTTAGTCTCGCTACAGATATTTCTCCAACTTCTCTACCGTATTCAACGCATTTTGTAGCAGGTCGTCTACATTGCCGCTGCTATCGGGGGCAAAGCGGCCCGCTTCGGCCTGCGCCAGGCAAATTTCCACATTGGCAATGGTGCGGTCGCTGACGCCCCGTGTTTTGAGCAGGGCGCTACGGCCGTCGCTCGTCAGCCCGCGTACCGATCTGTTCAGCTTCTCTTCCAGGTAAACGATCAGGATTCGGCCAATTTCGGCAAAGGGGTCGTCATGTTTGCCCGCCTGTTTGAGCGCCTTTTCCGCCTTGCGGCTGGCCTGGGAACTACGCCGTTCGTCAGCCGTCGCCGCTAAGTGCGCCTGCCGTTTTTCATGGGCAAACTGCCCCACAACCATGCCCAACGGCAGCAGCCAGAGCAGCCAGAAAAAGGGCTGCTGCACCAGTTGTGTGCCCGCATCTTGCACCGAATTGACCGCTTTCATCGGCCGTAATTCACTGTTCACCACAGGTTCAGTGCCTGGCTGTTCGGGTGTGTAGGTCACGGCCGTGCCTTCCACATTCACCACCACCGGCTCACTGGACAACGTTTCATACGTGCCCGTTTCCGGGTCAAAATAGCTGTACTCAACCGCCGGTAGTGTCAGTTGGCCGCCGGTCGTGGGTGACATCAGCCGTTCGTAGGATTTGGTGCCGCGCAAACGGCCGTTAATCACTTCTGTATACGTGCCGCCATCGCTGTCAAACCCCCGCCAATTAGCATCCGCTGCCCAGGCCGGGTCCCCCATCGAACCCACATTGCCCTGCCCGCTGATTTCCACGTTCAGCGTAATTGGCTCGCCCACTTTGGTGTCTTGTTTGTCAACCGTCGCGCTCAGGGCAAATTTGCCCACCGCCCCTTTGAAGCTGAGGGGCGCACCCGCCGGGAGCGGCTGCACGTCCAGCGTCACCGGCTGCGTTTGCAGGGTCGTGTCCGCCTGCCACAGCCCGCCGGGGATGATCAGTCTGGTCGGTTCAATGACCACTTCGCCCGCTACCGTCGGGAAAAGGATATTGCTCACTTCGGTCACGAGATAGGTACGGCCGTCAACTTCTACGTTATAACTTTGCTGCATCGGCTCCACGTCATTCCACAGGCCGCTAAAGGAGGGTGGCTGGTAGCTCACCTGGCCGGGCAGATTCACTGCCTGGTAAAAGCGGAAAGTATACGTCACCTGTTCACCCTGGTACGGGTCAGGGTTGTCTACGGCCGCTTCCACAAATAGCTCCTGCCCGTTCAACGTCGAGGGGGCGGGGGCCGGGTCGGCCGGTTGCATCTGGCCGGGCGCAGCCGGGGCCGAACCTTGTGTCACCTGCACCTGTATCGGTTGGGTGCTGAAGCTCTGCCCATTGGCCGACACCGTAATCGGGTCAATGGTCAACACGCCCGTTTGTGTGGGCTGCAATTGGAACTGGTAGACGCCCTGCACGGCCGTGTCGCCGTTGATGATGCTGATCTGCGTGGACTGGCTGCTGCCGACCACGTTAAAACCGGCCAGCGCGGGCAGTTCCGGGCGGGCGTTCACGCCGTTGACCACCACACTGAGAATAATCGTCTCATCGGTCGTCACATTGTTCCGATCCACCGTCGCCGTCACCCCCTCGCCCGACTGCGCCAATGCAGGCGCAGCCAGCAAACCAAGCGTGAGTAAAGTAATGAGTATGATTGCGATTTTGTGTTTCATAATTAACCTTTTCTCAGAGGGGTGGGGCACGCCCACGTGCCCCGCGTGGGACGTGGGCGTCCCACGCTCCTCAACTTACCAATCCTGCGCCGGTGGTGGGCCGGGCACGACGAGAATCTGCCCCAATTTCTCTTGTAACGTCTGGGCGTTCCCGGCGATAGCGGCCAAAAGCTGCTCTGCCTGTTCCTGGCTCAACTTTTCGCCGGGCTGCAAACCGGTCATCGTGCCCTCTTCATCGCCATTCTCCTGACCAGGCTGCGGCTGCTGTCCATTCTGGCCGGGCTGATTGGGCTGGCCGTTCTGGTTCTGTTGGTCTTGTGGCTGCCCGTCTTGCCCTTCATTTTGCGGCTCACCGTTCTGGTTTTGCTGCTCATTCTGCTGATCGTTCGGTTGATCGCCTTCCTGACCTTCTTGCTGCTGGTCATTTTGTTGATCGCCATTTTCGCCGGATTGATCTTGCTGATCTTGTTGCTCCTGGCCTTCGCCGTTTTGATCTTGCTCTTGCTGATCCTGGTTTTGTTCTTGCTGCTGTTCCTGCTGCTGTTGGTTCAGCGCCAATTCCAGGTTGTATTTGGCGTCGGCGTCGTTCGGGTTAAGCAGAAGAGCCTGGATGTAGGATTCTACGGCCGTGCCCAAATCCTGCGCGTTAAAAAAGTTGTTACCCAGATTAAAGTAGCTGTGCTGCGCCAACTCCTCATCGGCATAGAGCAACGCCTGTTGCATCTGCGCCAACGCCTGCTCATACTGCTCTTCACGGTAAAAAGTGTTGGCGGCGTTGTAATACGGTTCTGCCAGTTCGGGATTTTCAATCTGAGCATTCTGGTACCGTTCCAGCGCTTCCAGATACGCCTGCTCAGCGTAGGCGCTGTTGCCTTGTCGCAGTAATTTCGCCGCCGGGTCAGCCCCGTTCCTCACCGCCAGAAAAGCGATGGTTAGCAGGCTCACGGCCGTCAGGCCGATGATGATCTTGTTTCTCTTTTTCATTGTGCTGCCTCTGAATTTCGTAATCCGTGAGCCGTAACCCGTAAACCGCGACGGAATACGGATAACGGTTTACGGTTCACGATCCGGTCGGGAATTAACTCCGCCACCACCAGCGCCAGGAGCGCCAGGAACAGGAAGCCCTGGTAGCGTTCAATCATTTTAGTTTCGGTGCGGTTGGCCAGTTGGGCGCGTTGCAGACCATCAATTTCGGCCAGCAGTGCGTCCAGTTCGGAACCACCCGCTGTGGCCTGGAAGTAACGGCCGTGCCCCACCGTCGCCAATTCCTGCATCAACCCCTCGTCCAGTTTGGACATAACCGTGTTGCCCTGCGCATCTTGTTTGTAGCCCACCACGTTGCCCCAATCATCCGTTTCGGGCACAGGCGTGCCTTCGGCCGTGCCAAAACCAATCGTGTAAATGATGATGCCTTCCTCGGCCGCCGCCTGCGCCGCGCCCAGAGGGTCGGTTTCATGGTCTTCGCCATCGGTCATCAAAATCAGCACCTTCTGGCTTTCCAGGTTCGGGTCAAAGCCAGCCTGAGCGGTACGGATGGCGTCACCGATGGCCGTGCCGGGGCGGGAGATGCTGTGTGGCCCCGCGCTGTCCAGATAGTTGCGGGCTGTGCCGTAATCGG
Source organism: uncultured Ardenticatenaceae bacterium (assembly GCA_964467705.1). Classification (GTDB taxonomy): domain Bacteria; phylum Chloroflexota; class Anaerolineae; order Promineifilales; family Promineifilaceae; genus CAADGU01. The sequence continues at coordinate 7,558 of CAYXUZ010000201.1, forward strand.
TGGTCAGCGGGAATTGGATGAAGCTGGCCCCGGAGAACAACACCAGACCAATTTCGTCACCGTTCAATTTGTCCATCAGATCAGAGATTTCCAGTTTGGCGCGATCCAGGCGGGTCGGTTTGATGTCCTCGGCGAGCATAGATTCGCTCACGTCCAGAGCGACCATCACCTGCAACCCTTCCTGCTCCACTTCGCGCATTTCGGCCCCCCACTGCGGCCGCGCCAGGGCGATAACCAGAAAGGCAAAGGCGATAAGCCAGAGGATGATTTGCCAGCGACGGCCGTGCCAGTTCACATGGGCGCTGAGTCGTTCAATCAAGTGGCGGTCGCCCAATTTCGCCAGCGCCCCCTTCCGCCGCGCCTCCGCCCACAGAAAAAAGGCAATAAAAGCGGGAATGAGGGCTAAGAAAAATAAAAAGGTTGGTTTTGCGAATGTCATAATTGCCTCGTATCACGTGTCATGTGTCATGTGTCACGTGAGACTTGACACGTGACACATGACACATTTATGGAATCGTCCGAAATGCCGTCTTGCGCAGCAGCATTTCCACGGCCAGGAACAGCGCCGCCGGGAGGACGAGCAGGATCATTAACTCTTCATACTGGTTGTAAACTTGAATTTCGACCTGCGATTTTTCAAGCTGGTTGATTTGTTCGTAGATTTGGGCCAGGGCATTTGTGTCTTCGGCGCGGAAGTATTGGCCGCCGGTAATCTCGGCCACCTGGCGTAACGTGTCCTCGTCAATCTGGCTTTCCTGGTAACTCACTTGTGTGCCAAAAATGGTCTCTACGGGCACGGGCACCTGCCCCGTTTTGCCCGCGCCAATGGTGTACACCTTGATGCCTAACGCTTTGGCGGCTTCGGCGGCCGTGAGTGGGTCAATTTGCCCGGCATTGTTCACACCATCGGTGAGCAGGATGACCACTTTGCTCTCCGCGTCGCTGCTGGTGAGCATGTTGGCCGCATTGGCCAGCCCCAGGCCGATGGCGGTACCATCTTCCAGCCCCAGGTCGGTCGCCAGTTCCACCTGATCCAGCGAGCGCTGCAACATGGTGTGATCCAGGGTGAGCGGGCTTTGGGCGTAGGCTTCGTTGCTAAAGATGACCAGGCCGAGTTTGTCATACGGCCGTTCGCCAATGAACTGGCTGATGACCCGCTTGGATGCTTCCAGCCGGTTTTCCGGTTCAAAATCGAGCGAGGCCATACTGCCGGAGATGTCCAGCGCCAGGGCAATTTCCACCCCTTCGCCTTTAATAATTTCGCGGGCATGGCCGAGCTGTGGCCGCGCCAGCCCCATGATGAGCATGGTGATGGCTATCAGGCGGGCAATGGTCAGCAACGGCCGTGCCGTAATCCGCCAGGAGCCGGGCAGCCCTTTGGTCAAACCGGCAACGGCGTAGCTCATGGCCGCCGGTCTGGCCGCCCGGTTGCGCCAGTGCCACAAGGCCAGCGCCGGGATGATGATGAGGAAGGTTAAAAACCAGGGTGTGGCAAATTGGAAGTTCATGTTGTGGTCTCCTGTGTTCGTTATCCGTTATCCGTGACCCGTAATCCGTGACCCGGGGCCGGTAATTTCGGTTTACGGTCTACGGATAACGGTTTACGACTGGCGTTTTCGGTGACTTCGGGCTTTGTATCCATCACCAACTGCCGGGCTTCTTGCGTCAGCCGTTCGGCTTCGTGCTGTGTGGGCATAACTTTGGCAAATTTCACCCAGTCCGCATCTTCCAGCAGCAGCAGCAGGCGTTGGGCATCGCCCAAATTGAGCGAACCGGCGGCCAGGTCGTAACGAATTTCGGCGGTGGTGCGGTCGGTGAAGGGGATTTTGGTGATCGTTTCAAAGTAGGTGCGCAGGGTGTCACTGACGGCGGCGTATTGTTCTTTGTAACGGCCGTTCCGGGCATACCCCTGTTTGTCAATCATCGCCAGCGCGTCCAGCGCCTTCTCGTGTGGCAGCCGGTTATCAACAGCCAGTTTTTGCTGGCGGCGGAACAGGACAAAGGCGACGACGGCCGTAACCGCCAGCCCCACCGCCAGATAAGGCCAGACAGCCGGTAACGGCAGGCTCGCTTGCGGCTTAATATCCCGCAGTTCGGTGTCGCCCTCCACCAGGACCGATTGCACGGTAACAGCGAGGGGGGTGACGGCCGTTTCGCTCAAATTCCCGGCCGCATCTGAAATGGTGATACTGAATGGCGGTGTCTGGAAATCACCGGGAGCAAAGAGGCGGGTATCAATTTGTTGGCTGGTCACGGCCGTGCCATCGCCATTATCCACTGTCTGCGGCGCGGACTGGCTGCGCACGATAAAGTCACCCCAGTTTGCTTCCAGTTCCGGGAACAGCACCATACTGCCTTCCGGGTGGGTGACACTCACGGTGAGCATCACCGGGTCGCCCACGGTGACATTTTGCGCGTCGGTGGTGATGGTAGCGGTAGATTGGGCATGGGTGACGGCCGTAAAAAAGGCCAACACGCCCATGACCACCAGGCTGACGAAAATAAAGGGCATATGTTTTCTAGTCATAAATTCTCCTTACAAGTGATGCGTGACTTTTACCTCACGCCTCACGCATCACGTATCATCATTTCTAACGAGAACAGATTAACAATCAGAGGAGATTTCGGCTTTAACCCCACCTTCCCCCAACCTTAAGCCAACCTTATTAATTGATTCTGACTGAGGGTCGCTATCCAAATGGATGAATTGTTTGGCTTTAGACCAATATGGCGCTTGACTTGTCTGGTAAGGCGGATTACATTTTTGCCCATGATTGGGTTTGTATTAGTCAGCCTGTTTTTCACAAAAAAGGCTCAAGCAGGGAAAGTCACATGAAACCGGGTTTCGCTTCCATTGTGTCATTTGTTAGATGGATGTTGTTACTGAGTACGGCCGTGTTATTGGGTGCTTGCCAGAATTCAGGTGGCTCTGAAGCGACGCCAACGGCCGTAACGCCTTTGATGCTTTCCGTTGACGAAACGGTTTCACCGCCGCCCGTGGAGACACAAGACACGGCTTCGCTCAGTGAACCGCCAGCCAATCTGGTGGTGCTGTGGAATGAGGTGATGTTGGCGGCCATACGGAATGGCCCACCCCGACCGACTGTCACGGCGCGGGCACTCTATATGACCCATGCGGCTATGTATGATGCCTGGGCGATGTATGACGAAACGGCCGTGCCCACCACCCTTGACCCCGCACTCAAACGCCCGGCGGCTGAACACACTATGGCTAATAAAGCGGCGGCCGTGAGCCAGGCA
>CAYXUZ010000202.1:0-10792 GCA_964467705.1 uncultured Ardenticatenaceae bacterium
ACCCATTCGCCATCTTGCTGATGAATTCATGCGCCCCCACCGCTTTGGCAGCGGCAATTACGTCGTCGTCTGTGGCATCGAGACGGCCGTAGCGGATATTCTCCATCACCGTGCCCGTAAACAGGAACGTGTCTTGCAGCACAATGCCCAACTGGGTACGCAAACTGGCCTGTGTCACCTGGCGAATATCCACACCATCAATCTTCAACGCCCCGCCGGTGACATCAAAAAAGCGGGAGAGCAGGCGGATGATGGTACTTTTACCTGCCCCCGTCTCGCCCACCAGAGCAATGCGTTCACCCGGTTCGGCGTGCAGGGTGAGACCTTGCAGCACCATCTCTTGCGGGTTGTAGCCAAACTGCACCTCTTCAAAATCCACCTGCCCCTTGACCGGCGGCAGGGGCACAGCATCGGGCGCATCCACCAGATCAGGCTGGCGGTCCAGCAAATTGAAGACGCGCTCACTGGAAGCCATCGTCGCCTGGAAGGTGTTATACCGCTGTGCCAATTCGCGGATAGGGTCGAAGAAACGGCCGATATAGAGGATGAAGGCGACCAGTTCCCCGGTGGTGAGGGCATCGCCCAACACCAGATAACCACCCACCGCCACCACCAATGCGGTCGCCAATGAACCCATAAATTCGACGCCGGGGAAGAAGACGGCCGTGAGCCGCGAAGCCCGGATATTGGTATCCAGGAAGGAGTGGTTCAAATCATCAAAATGACCGGCGTTCTCCGTCTCGCGCACAAAACTTTTGGTCACGCGAATGCCGGAAATAGATTCGTTCAGGTAGCCGTTAATCAATGACAGCCGCTGCCGGGTGGCACGGTACGCCAACCGTACATGCACCCGCCAATAGTTGGTGAGAATGAGCATGGGCGGCAGCACGGCAAACGTCACCAGCGCCAACTGCCAGTTAATCAGCAGCATGGCAATGACAATGCCGGTTAATGTGAAGATGCTGCGGAAGAGGCCGGTAATGGACCAGGTGATGAAATCTTGCAGCACACCCACGTCACTGATCAGACGGCTCATCAGCCGCCCCACACTGTAATTGTTGTGAAAGTTCAGCGACAGGGCGTGCAGATGACGGAACAAGACGCTGCGGTAGTCGGCAACCACCTTCGTGCCCACAAAGGCCATGATGCCGATACGCCAGCGGTTGGTGAGCCATTCACCCACGGCGGCAAAGAGAAAAAGTACGCTCCAATAACGCAGCACGTCGGGCGCATTGGCGCGGATGCCGTCATCAATGGCCTTGCCGACAATGGCCGGTTGGGCCACGGCCAGCAGGGAACTGATGATCATCAGAGCAATAGCCAGGTATAACTGGCGGACGTAAGGGGACATGAAGCCGAGCAGCCGACGCACGAGACGGCCGTCATACGCTTTGCCTAACGCATCATCTTCATCGCGCAGCAACGGCCGTATGCGTTCCTCCCGCTGCTCCCGCTCTTCGTCTTCCATGCTCAACCGTGATGGCAGCAAAATGCTCATCCAGCTTCGTTTGCGTTCAATGGGGGGTTGTGTAGTCATGTGTCTGTTCAAGACCCTAAGAGTTTTCTTAAACCCTTAGGGTCTTGCCTCTACTAAATTCGTAAACTCTTCCTGATCCCGTAGCTGCAAATCATAAATCTGGCGATAGAGGCCTGGTTGCGCCAGCAGTTCCGCGTGGGTGCCGCGCTGGACAATTTGCCCTTTGTCCAGCACCAGGATGCAGTCCGCATGTTTTAGCGTCAGCAGCCGTTGGGCAATGATGAAGGTGGTGCGCCCGATCATCAGTTCTTGCAATGCTTCCTGGATGAGATGCTCCGTTTCGGTGTCCACGCTGCTGGTGGAATCATCCAGAATGAGGATGCGCGGGTCTACCAGCAGGGCGCGGGCGATGTCAATACGCTGCCGCTGCCCACCGCTGAGGGTGACGCCGCGTTCGCCTACCCGCGTCTCGTACCCATCGGTAAAGCCGCTGATGAATTCATGGGCGCGGGCGGCTTTGGCGGCGGTGATGATTTCGTCCATGGGGGCATCGGAACGGCCGTAAGCAATGTTCTGGGCAATGTTGGCGCTGAAAATGAACGGCTCTTGCAGCACAATGCCAAAGTGGCGGCGCAGCGATTTCACTTGCAAATCGCGCACGTCACGGCCGTCAATGAGGACACGGCCGTCGGTCACATCATAAAAACGGGGAATCAGGCTCGTCACCGTAGATTTGCCCGACCCCGTAGGGCCAATGAGGGCAAAACGCTGCCCCGGCTCGACGTGGAACGAAATATCTTGCAGCACCGCCCGCTCCCCGGCATAGGCAAAACTGACATGCTCAAAGGTCACTGCGCCCACACATTCATCGAAAGGCGCGGCGGCGGCACTGTCCACCACCTCCGTCGGTTTATCAATAATCTCAAACACCCGGCTGGAACTGGCCCCGGCCGTCGCCGCCAGATTGACCAAAAAGCCCAACCGCTGCACCGGCAGCCCCAACATCAACACATAGGAAATCAGCGCAAACAGCGTGCCCACCGTAATCGTCCCATCCAAAGCCATTGGCCCACCAAACCAGAGCAGCAGGAAAATGCTCAGGGCCACCAGGAAGGTGAAAAAGGGCCAGTTGTTCGCCCATGTTTTAATCAGGCCATACCGCTTCTCATACCATTCAGCATTGGAAGCATCAAACTTCGCCAGTTCGTGCGGTTCGCGGGCAAACGCTTTGACGACATGAATGCCGGTCATGCTCTCCTGCATCACGGCCGAGAGTACACCCATCTGCTCCTGAATCTTCTTAAACATCGGCTCGACCACATTGCCAAAACGCACGGCCGCGCCAATGAGCACCACCAACGGGCCCAGCGCAATCAGCGCCAGCAGGGCCGATTCCCAAAACATGGCGGCTACCACGCCGGCCATCAGCAAAACAACGGAGACCAGCCCTTCCAGGCCAACACCCACAAACTGTTCGGTCTCGCCAATATCGCTGGTGGCCCGGCTCATCAGGTCGCCGGTGTGCGCCTGGTCATGGAAGGCGAAAGGGAGGTGCTGCACGGCATCATAAAAGTGGCGGCGCAAATCATACGCCACGCGGTGGGTGAGCCATTCGGCGTAAAACAATTGCACATAGCCGACGATGCCGCGCAGCAAAGCGATGCCCAAAATGATGCCCCCGGCCACGTAAAGGGCCTGGGCGTTACCGGCCGCCAACCCATCGTCAATGGCCTGTTTGATGATCTGGGGCACAATCAGGTTGAAGCCGGTAGCCACCAGCATGGCGCTGTAGGTGAGGAGGAGTTGTTTCCAGTACGGCCGTAGATACCCTAACAGCCGTCTATACACAAAGTTCTTCTTCATATGATATGGCTCTCCTGGTAGGTATTAGACAATCATCTAGCAAACTCCCAGTCTACCCCGAATAAGGCGATATGTCCACCTTTCATCAGCTACACCAATCATTTTGGCCGCCTTCACACCGAATTTCAAAAATTTTGATAATTGGTCAAAATTTTTGTTGACAACACCAAAATTATTGTGTATATTGCCCGCATCTTTTGTAATTTAACCAAAATCGAGCAATAAGACCAGACCATAAGGGCTTCAAAAATCCTTAGGGTCTTAACAGCAAAACTCATGCGTAAACTTTTGGAAATTTGTCCAGCCTGCGCGGGCGAACTGATTGTGACCCAACAGACCTGTGTGGAGTGTGGCACCAGCGTCGTCGGCGAGTTTAAGCCCACTATTTTTGCCCGACTCTCGCCGGAAAACCTGACCTTCCTGGAGGTTTTTATCAAGAACAAAGGGAATGTGAAGGAGATGGAGCGGGAGTTGGGCGAATCATATTGGGCGATTCGCAACCGGATCAACGAGATTATTGAACAGTTGGGGCTGGAAAAGAAGAACGTGGAACCGGCCGAATCCCAAGCGGACATCAGCGCCCGCCGTCAGGAAATCCTGGCGCAGCTTAATCGCGGCGAGATTGACGCGACGATGGCGGCGGATTTGTTGAAAGCGGTGAGGGCGTGAGGCGTGAATCGTGACCCGTGATGCGTGATGCGTGACCAGAAGCGTTTCAGGCATCACGCATCACTTGATAACCAGACATCCTGAAAACCTATTGGACAATTGATATGGTCAGCACACGGCCGTAGGGCTGTTGTTGCCCCCTGCAAGGAGAAAACCGAATGAGTGAAGAACGTGCCCAAATTTTGGAGATGGTGAGCAAAGGCAAGATCAGCATTGAGGAAGCGGAGATGCTGCTCGACGCGCTGAATGAGCCGGTTAAAAGCGACGTGAGTTGGGTGGAAAAACCGGCGAAGGAGAAAAATGGCAACGGCCGTAACCCCCTCCTCACCCCCGACCAGATCGTCACGCTCAGCCGTGAGGGCGTCAGCCCAGAGTTCTTGCGCGCCGTCAAGGAACTGCACAACGTATCCGGGCTGACCGGCGAGCATATTGTGGCGATGGGGCTGGAAGATGTGTCCCCCGACTTCATTCGGGCGGTGGCCAAGTGCCATTTGCCGGGGCTGACGGGCGACCATATTGTGCGCATGGGCTGTGAAGATGTGTCCCCCGATTTTATCAAGGCGTTGAATGGTCTGAACGTGAAGGGGCTGACGGGCGAGCATATTGTGGAGATGGCGATTGAGGATGTGTCGCCAGACTTTATCAAGTCGCTGGCCGGTCTGGATGTGCCGGGGCTAACCGGCGAGCATATGGTGGCGATGGCTAGAGGCGATGTCAGTCCCGATTTTATTAAGAGCCTGAAAGAGATGGATTTGTCCGGTTTTTCCGGTGAGCATATTGTGGAAATGGCGCTTGAGGATATGGACCCACGTTTGCTGAAAGAAATGGATGGGTTGTGGTAACAGGTTCGTAGCAGGCTCTTTAGTGCCGAAGAGAAAGGCGATAAATCGCCTACTACGAACGGTTTGAAAGGAAAATATGATGAACGATGAACGTAAGATGATTTTGACGATGCTGGCGGAAGGGAAAATTAGCTCAGACGAGGCCAGCAAATTATTGGATGCGCTGGCGGTGAGCGAGAGTGCTGCGCCGGTTGGGGGGCGGGGGCCAGCCATGCCGCGACTGCCACGAATGCCCCGAATGCCAGTGATGCCGCGTCATCCCGGACATCCCGGTCACGGCCGTCACCCCTTCATCAGCGAACCCTACGCCCATGCTATGGCCGAGGCAGGGCTGGATGATTTGCGCGAGGACGAATTACACCAACTGCAAACCCACCACGTCTCGCCGGAATATGTGCGGCGGTTGCGGGAAATGGGTTTCACCGACCTGAGCGTGGACGATGTGGTGCAACTGAACATTCACCATGTGCGTCCGGACTACATTCAGGCTATGCGCGAATTGGGCGTCCACTTTGATGTAGATGATCTGGTACAGCTAGGTATTCATCATGTGCGGCCCGAATTTGTGCGCGAAATTCAGGAATTGAAATTAGGTGATTTGAGTGTGGATGATCTGGTGCAATTGGGCATCCATAATGTGCGGCCGGCGATGGTGCGCGAAATTCGGGAATTGGGGCTGACCGATCTGACGGCGGATGATGTGGTGCAGTTGGGCATTCACAATGTCCGTCCGGAGATGATTCACGAACTGCGTAAACTGGGCTTCCATGATTACAGCGTAGACCAGATTGTTCAGTTGGGGATTCATGGGGTACGGCCGTCCTTCATTCACCAGCTCCACCAGATGGGCTGCACTGACCTGAGCCTGGACGATATTGTCACCTTCAGCATCCATAACGTCACGGCCGAATTCATCAAGGAGATGCGCGGTTTTGGCTTTAAGGGGCTGGACGCGGACACACTGATGGAGATGCGCATTCACAACGTAACGCCCGATTTTGCGGCGGCGATTCAAGCATTGTTGCCTGATGTGACCCCGGAACAGTTGGTGGAGATGCGCATTCACGGCCTTTCCGCCAAACGCGCTGCCAAAGCCAAAGAAGCGTTGGGCGATGATTTCTCCGCCGAACAACTCATTGCCTGGCAAATACATGGCGAGTTAGCCTGGTAGAAGTACGTGGAGCATCATACATCATAGCCGCTCTATCGGTATTGTTCGGCCAGGCGAAAGATTCCTCATTCCGGAGATTCACTCGGAATGACAGTTTTGAGGATTGCGATTATGGCGGCGGTCGTTTCTTCGGTAGGTCTGGTTTTGTTCTAGACACGGCCGTATTCATCGCCAATTGGTTGCAAGCGCGGGGGTGGATACGGCCGTGTTCCTGGAAAGCGATCTCAACCAATTGTGCGGGGGTTACGGCCGTGCCTTATTTACCTGCATCCGGGTGAAGTGCGGGCCACGTTGACCAAAATTGCGGCGGAACGGCCGTCGGCCTGGCCCCGATCTTCCCCACTTGAATTCCCCTGACCGGTTTTAGTTGCAGACATAACCCCGATCATAACTTTAGTTAGACGACGGCCGTAATCCCATTCTGTTAGTCTTTAATTTGATACGGTGCGAAGGAGCAACGAGCAGTCAACGCTACTCTGAAACTCGCTTTCTTTTAGGAAGCGCTGAAAGCAACGACGGCGTAAACGGCCGTAATCCTACTGTTTCGCCGGTCGTGTCTTCAAGCAAAGGAAAAGAGAAATGAATACCGCAATGGCCATTACTACCAGCGGCCTCACCAAGGCGTATGGCCAGGTGCAGGCTCTGCGCGGTGTAGACCTGGCCGTGGGGCAAGGACAAATCTTTGGCTTTTTGGGGCCAAACGGCGCCGGCAAAACAACCACCATCCGCTGCCTGCTGGATTTGATCCGCCCCCAGGCGGGCGTCATCCGCGTCTTGGGGCTGGACCCACAGGCCGACCCGGTGGCGGTGCGCGCCCGCGTCAGCTATTTACCCGGCGAGCTAAACCTGGATTCCAACTATACGGCCGAACAGACGCTGCGCTACTTCAACAGTCTGCGTGGCAACGAGACCGATTGGAGCTTCGTGCGCCAACTGGCCCAACGGCTGCACCTGGACCTGACCATTCCCATCAAAAACCTGTCCAAAGGCAACAAGCAAAAGGTGGGCATTGTGCAGGCGTTGATGTCCCGCCCCGAACTGCTGCTGCTGGATGAACCAACCGCCGGCCTGGACCCACTGATGCAGCAAGAGGTCTACCGACTGCTGAAAGAGGCGCAGGCAGGTGGCGCAACCATCTTTTTCTCCTCCCACATCCTCAGCGAAGTAGAGGCAATTGCCGACCACATCGCCATTATTCGCGATGGGCTGATTGTGGAAGAGGCCGAACCCGACCAGTTGGTCAGTATGGACTTGCGCCGCATCCGCATTCGTTTTCAGGAGGTGGTCAACCTGGCGCCGCTGGCCACTGTGCCGGGCGTCTCGCTGCTGGCAAAGAATGATCTGCACGCCACAGTGCAGGTGGAAGGGGAATTGGACGGCCTGATCAAGGCGCTGGCTGCTTATCCCATCAGCGATCTGGAAACAGAACGGCCGTCGCTGGAAGAGGTTTTCCTGGCCTATTACGAAGGCGAAAAGACCACAAAGGAGGTGCAACATGTGGGCTGAATTCAAACATGCGCTGCGTCGTCTGCGGGGACGCATAATCGGCTGGAGCATTGGCGTGGGGCTTTACAGCCTGATGATGGTCTTCATGTATGACACTGTGTTGGAGGTATTCGAGTTTGAGGAGCTGCTTGGAGCCTATCCAGAGGAAATGATGGCCTTTATCGGCGTGACCGACATGTTTGAAATTATGACGCCGTCCGGCTACCTGGATGCCTATTTCTTTGCCTATATGACGATAATCCTGGGCATCTTTGTCATTGGGGCGGCTGCCAGCATGTTGGTCGGCGATGAAGAGCGGGGCCTGCTTGACCTGATCCTGGCCCACCCCATCAGCCGCACGGCGCTGTTTGCCAGCCGGGCACTGGCGCTGTCCGTAGCCACTGCCATCATCCTGCTCGTTTGCTGGTTGTGCTGGGCCATCCCCAGCGGCCAGACGCAGCTTAATTTAACCTGGGGACAATTCTTGCTCCCGTTTATTCCCCTGCTGGCCCAGCTTCTCTTGTTCGGCGCCCTGGCCCTGCTGTTGAGTTTTTGGTTGCCATCGGCGCGGCTGGCAGGCATGTTGACAGGTGCGCTTCTGGTGGGCAACTACCTGCTCATGGGTCTCTACCGGCTTAATGACAATTTGGAAACGGCCGTCAAGTTGACGCCGCTCTACTATTACCAGGGCGGGCAGGCGGTGCATGGGCTGGAATGGGGCTGGCTGGCCGGGGCTGTGGTGGGGACGCTGCTGTTAACGGCCGTGTCCTGGCAGCTCTTCCAGAGGCGGGATATTCGCGTTGGCGGCGAGGGCGGTTGGAGTTCTCTCCGCCTGCGCCGACGTCAGGCATAAACGGGCCACTCCAATGAAGGTTGGCATGAAACAGTTCCTGGCCTTCACCATTGTTCGGGTTCATCTTCAGCGTGGGCAGTCACTGCGAGCCTGGACTCAGCCTGAGCAGCAAAGTCCAGCAGATGGGTTGGGCAAGCCAATCATCGCCTCGCTTAAGGGTCTGTAAACAGTTCAGAATCTTCGGCAGAAGGAGAAAAACATGCCATCCGAAAAACAAATCACATTTTGGGTGCTGACCGTCAAAACGATTGTCGTTCACACGGTCACGTATTTTGCCATGGGTCTGTTGGCACTCACGTTCCTGAATTACAGAGAAACATTTGCCGGTGATGTCCTGGTGGAATATATGCGCCAGGTTGAGGAACCGATTGTTGCACTGGGACCGTCACTCCAGTTCATCCGCGGCATTCTCTTTGCCGCGGCATTCTACCCGTTGCGCGAGATTCTGTTTGGCCGCAAGAACGGCTGGCTGATTATCTGGCTGCTGCTGGTTTCGTTGGGGATTCTGTCCACGTTTGGGCCGGCGTCCGGATCGGTGGAAGGTCTGCTGTACACCAATGTGCCGGTCGCCTTCCAGATATCAGGTTTGCTCGAAGTGGTTCCCCAGGCATTCCTGTTCTCAGTCATCCTGTATTACTGGGTCAATCACCCGCAGCAGAAATGGCTGACCTGGGTGTTGGGCATCGCCTATGTGCTGACGATTGTTTTTAGCATCATGGGGTTTATGATGGCATAGCCTTATTGGACCACTCCCGCCATAGCGACAAGTGTGAGTTGGCTGTATGACAGATTGGTGGGAAAAGAAAGAAAAGCCAGTTGTTTCAATTTGATCGGAAAGAGCCATGACTGATCGAACCGCGACCACAAATTTCACTGGAAATGAAACAATCCAGACAAACTGGCTGCAACGCCTCGGTCTGTTCATCTTGTTCCTGGCCTGCGAAGCCGCGATCTTTATCTTCGGTTCGTACTACTTCGATGTTTTCCCGACAAATAAGAACCTGACCTACAACCTGATTGTTTCTGCTGTATTCCTCATCGCCACGCTGTGGTTCAGATACGATGAGCGCTTGAGCCAACATTGGCAGATTCCCTTCGTGTTTTTCGTGGCCTCGGTTGCCTATCCCTCCACTGCGATCTTCGATGGCTGGATTCGCGCGACGCTCGACTGGTTCGCTGTGACAACGGACACATCGAAGGGACAGGCTATCGAAAAAGTCTGCGAGATGTTATTGAAGACTGTCCCAATCCTTGTGCTGATCAAATTATCTGGGGCGGATATGGGATCCATCTTCCTCAAGCGCGGCAATCTGAAACTGGGACTGGGCATTGGCGCGCTGGTGTTCTTCTTCCTCGCCTCAGCCTCCTTCATGTTCGCCGCGCAGCGCTTCACAAGTCTGGATGCGCTTGTGGCAGCGGTTGTGTGGGGATTGGTCTTTTCTGTTGCCAACAGTTTCATGGAAGAACTGTGGCTGCGTGGCATCTTCCTGAAACGCTTCGCGACGGTGCTGGGATTCAACGCCTCAATATGGCTGACGTCCATCATATTCGCCTTTATGCATGGCTTCGCGTTCTATTTTGACCCCCTGGCGCTTTTCTTCTTTGTGATAAATACCCTGACACTGGGGCTGGCCTGCGGCTACCTGATGATGAAATCGGACAGCATTTGGGGCGCGGTCATCATTCACGCCGCCTCGGACTTTTTCCTGTTCCTCGCCGTGTTGGCAAATGCGTAGTTTCAAACCAAGGAGAAATTATGGCGTTCAGCATTCGCATTGGAGGTGGATGATGACAAAACTGGATAATCTCGACAAACTGTTTGTTATTTGGGCATTCTTGTTCCAGGTTTTACTTATCATGCATTTTGCGATCCGCAAACCCTTCTTCGAAAGCTACACAGTGAAGTATGGATGGATCATTTATGCCCTGTGCATTCCGGCCGTCGTCATTAGCATTATTCTCCTGCGTGGTGGGAAAAGCTGGTCGTTCTGGCTGGGGGGCTTCCTGTTTCTGGTTTTTGCCCTCTTTGGTTACTGGGTTGACTATGTGGCCCAGATTGAATTTCGCAACCCGATACGGCCGTCGGTTCTGGTCCCGTATGTGATTTTGTATCTTGCCGTAGTGATGTTCTACTGGTGGCCCCTTGGTCTTCTCAGCCGCCCGTTATGGTTTGTATATGGCATATTGTTTGTCATTGCAACCATTTTGAACATCACGTCTCACTAAGAAGTCAGGAGATAACAAACAACAATGAAGAGAAAGAAGCAGATGCAAGAAGAAAGAGAAGAATCATGAACCATTTAGCAGATTGGATCAGACGTCACCAGATCATCGCTTTCTTCATCGTTACCTTCATGATCACCTGGAGGTTGGGATTCTCTTAGAGGTCATTTGAAAATTCCTGCTTGATAGAATTGTAAGGCGACCAAACC
>CAYXUZ010000203.1:0-10722 GCA_964467705.1 uncultured Ardenticatenaceae bacterium
CCGATGTGGTCATCCGCATCTTGGACCTGGACGGTAATGTGCTGGCGGAGATAGATGACGCTTTCAGCGGTGAAGCGGAAGTGTTGGAGTTCACCTTCGGTGATGAAGGGTTGGTCATTATTGAACTGACTGACTTCTTTGAATCACAAGGTTCCTATGATATGACTATCGAATAACCGATGATTGGTGATCGGATAGAGAACGCCGGGTGATACACCCGGCGTTTTTTTTGCCTGATTGCAGGTTTGTGCAGGTTGATGTGTGGATAAGGCGTGGCGTGGGGGCGCTTTATTCCTAAAGAATTTGAGGGAGGATGGTTGGGATGGTCTGAACGGCCGTAGACAGTCTTGTGGCACGGGTGATGGCTTCTTTTGGGTTTTTAGTACGGGCTGCTTTACAATTCGACAAATAAAAAATACGTCGTGGAGGTGACAGATGCGACTAGGATTGATGTTAGGATACGCCGGGCGGCGGATGGAGCTGCCCATTGAACTGGTGCAGGAAGCAGACAGGCTGGGTGTGTATGCCGTGTGGACCGCCGAAGCGTATGGCTCGGATGCCGTCTCGCCGCTGGCCTGGCTGGGGGCGCTGACGCAGCACATCAAGTTGGGCACGGCCATCATGCAAATGCCGGGGCGCACCCCGGCCAATGCGGCCATGACAGCCATGACGTTGAACCAGTTGAGTAACGGCCGTTTTCTGATGGGTCTGGGTCTCTCCGGGCCGCAGGTGGTAGAGGGCTGGCATGGGCAAAGCTACGCCCAACCGTTGGTGCGTACTCGTGAATATGTGGACATTGTGCGGCAGATATTTAGACGGGAGGAGCGGTTGGTGTTTGACGGCCGTCACTACCAGATTCCTTATCGCGGCGACGATGCCACCGGGCTGGGCAAACCGCTCAAAAGCACCTTGGAAGCGGCCCCTGACATCCCCATTTACCTGGCGGCCATCGGCCCTAAAAATGTGGAACTGGCCGCCGAGATTGCCGACGGCTGGCTGCCCATCTTCTTCTCGCCAGAGAAATTTGACGACATCTACAAACCGCACCTGGAAGCGGGTTTTGCCAGAGCCGGGAACGGCAAATCGCTGGCGAACTTTGATATTGCCCCGACCGTGTCCGTTGTCATCAATGACAACATGGATATTTGTTACAACATGCTACGGCCGTTTCTGGCGCTTTACATCGGTGGCATGGGCGCAAAAGGACGCAACTTCTATAATGATCTGGCCGGGCGTTATGGCTATGAAGCGGCAGCGGCCGAGATTCAAGACCTCTATCTGGCCGGTAAACAAGGGGAAGCAATGATAAAGGTACCGGCCGGGCTGATTGACGAAGTGGCTCTGGTTGGCCCGCGCGAGCGCGTCAAAGAACGCCTATCCCTCTGGCTCAACTCCCCCGTCACCACCATGAACATCACCGTCTTCGACATCGAAACCCTGCGCACAATGGTAGAATTGGTTGCGGAGTTACCGTAGAGAGTGAACAGTGAGCAGTAATAATAAGGCTGGAAAATGAGACAAATGCTGATTTACCCAGGTGAAGATGGATTTTGGGTGGCTGAGTCTCCAAGCTTGCCCGGCTGTATCAGCCAGGGAGAAACGAAAGAAGAAGCTGTTTTAAATATCCGTGAGGCCATTGATCTGTACATTGAAGTTTTGGAAGAGGGTTGAAACCCTATTCCCGAAGATCAACGTTTATGAGAAAGTACGAGGCGAATACGATTGTGCCACCGACCGAAGTGCAGCAGTTGGCGGCGGAATGGCTGGCGCAGCATGAGCCGGTGCGGTTGGAACCAGAGCAGGAGCCGCTGTTCATCCAGTTTGTGCAGGCATTGGCGCGGGCGCGGGTGGACACGGCCGTGACCGGCCCCACCTACCAGCGTCTCATGCGTACCTACGCGGGGCGCGGTCTGCCCTGGCTGGGCAAGAGTGATGTGCTGTATTTGTATGCGCAACTGTGTGCAGACGGCCGTATCCCCTACGACCCCGATCTTGTCACCCACCTGCAAAAAAAGCCTACCCGCAGCCAGGCCGGCGTCACCGTCGTCACCGTGCTGACCAAACCATATCCCTGCCCCGGTGAATGTATCTTTTGCCCCACCGATGTGCGTATGCCCAAAAGCTATCTGCACGACGAGCCGGGGGCGCAGCGCGCTGAACGGCACGGCTTTGACCCCTATGCGCAAACGGCCGCCCGCATCCAGGCGTTGGAGCAAATCGGCCACCCCGCCGAAAAAATTGAACTCCTCATCCTGGGCGGTACCTGGTCAAGTTACCGCCGCGATTACCAGGAATGGTTTGTGCAGCGCTGCCTGGACGCGATGAACGGCGAGGACTCGGCGTCACTGCTGGACGCGCAGGGAAAAAACGCCATCGGCCCACGCCGCAATGTGGGGCTGGTGGTGGAGACGCGCCAGGACTTCATCACCCCGGACGAACTGCGCTGGTTCCGCTATTTGGGTGTGACCAAAGTGCAGGTGGGCATTCAAAGCCTGGATGAGCGCATTTTGGCAATCAACAAGCGGGGGCACGATGCCCAGTCTACCCGCGATGCCTTCCGGCTGCTGCGGCTGGCCGGGTTTAAGATTCATGGGCATTGGATGGCGAATTTACTGGGGGCGACGCCGGAAAGTGACCGAGAAGATTTTGCGCGGTTGTGGTCTGATCTCGCTATTCGCCCCGATGAACTTAAAATTTACCCATGCATGTTGGTGGAGAATGCCGACCTGTATGCTTACTGGCAGCGCGGCGAGTATGAACCCTATGACGAGGAGACGCTGACCGATTTGCTGGCCGATTGTCTGGCACAGGTGCCAAGATACGTGCGCGTGAATCGGGTCATCCGTGATTTCCCCACGACGAATGTGGTAGCAGGCAACAAAAAGGCCAATTTGCGGCAGGTGGCGACGGAGCGGGTGGAGGCAGACGGCCGTACACTGCATGACATCCGCGCCCGTGAAATCCGCCGCCAAAAGGTGCGCCACGATGAACTGAACCTGCGCATCACCACCTATGAAACAGACGCGACGACGGAACATTTCCTCAGCTTTGAAACGGTCGATGAGCGATTGGCCGGTTTTCTGCGCCTCTCCTTGCCGCATCCGAACCAGGAACTGCCCATTCCGGAACTGGCCGGGCACGCCATGATTCGGGAGGTGCATGTCTACGGCCCGGCGCTGAATCTGGGCGACGATAGTGCGGGAGAAGCGCAGCACATGGGGCTGGGTTCGGCACTCATCGGCAAAGCCAAAGAGTTGGCGCGAGCCGCCGGTTTCCCCAAGATAGCCGTCATCAGCGCCATTGGCACGCGAGAGTATTACGGCCGTTACCACAACTTTGAGATGGACGGGTTGTATATGACGGCCGTGTTGTAATATGTTCTTCCCTTATTTGTGTTAAGGCAAACGGTCAACAATTCTGTTAAGGAGAAAATGAATGGCAACTTCTGTATTTATTTCCAGTACATCCAGAGATTTGGCGGAGCACCGCACGGCCGTGCGCGAATCGCTGCTCCAGGCCGGTTATCACCCCATTGACATGGCCGATTTTATGGCGCGGGCCGAGGGGGCCAGAGATGCCTGCCTGGATGAAGTAGCCGAGGCCGACCTGTTTGTGGGTATCTATGCCTGGCGGTATGGGTTTATTCCCAAAGGCCGGAAAACTTCCATCACCCAACAGGAATTTGACGAGGCGCGGCGATTGGGCAAACCGTGTTTTTGTTTTGTGCTGGATGAAAAGTATGAATGGCCAGCCGAATATAAAGAGGAAGGCAAAGGGGCGGAACTGTTAGCCAAATTTAAGGCCAAAATTGACGCCGAACTGGTGCGCACGACTTTCACGACCCCAGATAGCCTGGCCCGCAAAGTTCTCGGTTCGCTGGCCCGTTGGGAGAAGGAACAGCACAAATTAACGCTGCAAGTGGCTACTGAATTGCTGGCCGGCATCTCTACCATCGAGCAAGCACAGCAAATGATCACCGACGTGTTCGAAGAACGAGAGATCGCATACGAGGTAGACAAATATGGCGGTTACACCACGACTTTTGGCACGACGACGTTGACGGTGCAACCGGTTATGGACGACCGGATGGGGTTGATCGTAGATTTTCGGGCTGACCTGGCACTGGATGTTGATCTGAAAAAAACGCCGGCCGAAGTCGCCCTCAATTTGTTGGCCTATAACTGGACTTCGCCCATGGGTGCTTTTGCCATTCAGATTGATAATGGCACCATCTGGTACAGCTATAGAATTCCGGCTGCGCTGCTGAATCCGGAAGCCACCTTCACCTGTATGAGCTATGTGGCCACGATTGCGGATAATCTGGATGAAGATGTGTCCGAGATGTTCCCCACCCGCCCCAAACGGCGCACGCGTCAGAGCTAACGGCCAATGAAGGTTTTTTACCTGGAAATGCTTACCCCAGAGGCATTACGGCCGAAGCCTAACAATGATCCTGATTTTCGGGTGTTGGAAACGGCCGTGCCCCAACCCACCTTCAACAAATACCTCTACACCCTGGTCGGCCAGCAGTGGCAATGGTTTGACAAAAAAAACTGGACGGACGAGCAGTGGCGCGACCATGTGCTGGCTGGCAATTTGCGTACCTGGGTGGCCTACAAAGGGGGGACGCCGGCCGGGTATTTTGAGTTGCAACAGATGGGGCACGGCCGTGTGGAAATCCTCTGCTTTGGTCTGGCCCCGGACTTCATCGGGCAGGGGTACGGCGGCCCGCTGCTCACCGCAGCCATTCGCCAGGCATGGGCCTGGGACGCGGCGCGGGTGACGGTGCAAACCTGCACGTTGGACGGCCCCCATGCCCTGGCCAACTACCAGGCGCGCGGCTTTAGGATTTATGACGAGGTGGATAAGTTGGATACGGCCGTTGGGGATTGATTGGCTAATAACCTTGCTGCATGAGCTGGTGCAGACATGGCGCGCAAACCTCCACCCGTTCGAGGAAAGAAAAGTATGAAAGACAACACCCCTATGCTTATTTACGATGGTGACTGTGGTTTTTGAGAAAAGTCGGCGCGTCTGGTGCAGACGTGGACACGGGGCCAAGTTTTCATCTCTCCCTGGCAGAAGATTCCAGAGCTAATGGCGGCGTTGGGCCTTTCCGATGTGGATGGCATGACACAGGTGTGGTTTGTGGATGCGCACGGCCGTCTCAGCGGCGGCGCAGCGGCAGTGAATGAGGCTATGTCTTATGTGTGGTGGGCGCGGCCGTTCACCTGGCTCTATCCCCTACCCGGCATCAAACAGCTACAAGAGCGCGTTTACCGCTGGGTGGCCGACAACCGTTATCGCCTGCCTGGCAGTTCCGCCCAGTGTGGCCTTGGTGACAAGGTGAAGGGGTGACAAGGTGATGGGTGAGACGTTACCGATAACCAATCACTGAATCCAGGCAGGTAAGATGGCATTTTCCACCAGGGGAGTGATCGCCCCGGTGCTGACTTCTAGCAGGACGATTTGGGGCAGGGCGGTGGGGTCGGTTGTGTCAAATTGTTGGAAGAGCAGATAACGGCCGTCCGGTGACCACACCGGCGGCCCATGATGGATGGTGAGGGAGTCTGTCAACGGCCGTGCTTCCGTGCCATCCGCCCGCATGATCCAGAGCTGCCGCCCGGCAGTGGTACGAATCGGCTTTCGCCCAAAAGCAATCCAGTTACCGTCTGGTGACCAGGCCGGGTTCGCGTCATCCACATTGCCCGTCTCACTTAGCAGCGGAAACCATTCCTGGTTCGTGTTTCCCAAATAAAGATGGACCGCTTGCGCGAAATCGTGACTATGCTCCTCATGGTTGCTCTGGTTTTCATCCCCGTGGTAAACAAGCAGGTCAAAGTCGCTGAATAAAAATTGGGGGAGGTTGGGGTGCCACACGGCCGTGCTGCCCAACAAATTTGTCATCCGCTGCTGGGTAGCCACACCAAAAGCATACAGAACCATCTCCTCGTGCAACGGGTCAGCATAACTCAGCCATTCACCATCGGCAGAGATAGCGGCGTTTTGGCTGACGGCCGTCTCATCTTGCAATACCGTCACCGTCTCCCCTATGTCGGTGTCCAACCACCAGAGGCGGGGTGTGTTGCCCTCGCGCCGCTCGTAAATGAGGCGACGGCCGTCCGGGTGCCACACCAGCGGCCCGCAAACGGCATCGGTGCAGGTGAGCAACGTGCGGGTGCTGCTGACGGCACGGCCGTTCCAATCCACCAGTTTAATCGTGGTGCTGTCGTCACTGTTTTGGACGGCGTAAGCAACGGCCGTGCCCGCAGGTGATACGGCGAAATTCAGCACATCATCTGTTTCAGAGGTCAACTGTGTCACCCTTTCCCCGGTCGAGGCATTACTCACAAAAAGTTGCCACACTCCACTGGCATCTTCGCGCAAAAAGGCGATCTGCGGCAGGCGCGGCGGCAGCGTTTGCCGCCCGGTGAACTGGTTGTAAAACGTAATCAAGATCACACCCACGAAGGAAACGAGGATGAATAGGGTCACGGCCGTTGTGATCATCCGCCCCCATCTACTCTGTTTGCCTGTTTCTTCTGCTGTGTCCGATTCCCAATCTGCCATGCGGGAATGCTACCTCATCCCGTTTCGATCAAGTATAGTTAAGCCCATCACCTAAGTAAGTATTCAGTTTCCACAAGAGACGACCGATGACCGTTTACCGATAGCCGTTTACCGATGACCGATGACCGTTCACCGACCTGGAGATGAAGTTATGAAATCAACCAAAGGGCTGCTCATTCTGGCGCTAGTTTTGATCATGGCCTTATGGGTGGGGCAGATGGTGCGCCGGGTCACGGCCGTGACCCCTACCGGTTCTACGCCACCCACCTATCTCCCCCTTGTTACCAAACCCGGCACACCCCCGCCGCAAATCGCCGGTTGTGACATCTTCCCTGCCGACAACATCTGGAACACACCCATTGATACATTACCCATCCACCCCAATTCCGACACCTTCATCAACACCATTGGCGCGGATACCGGGCTGCATATGGATTTTGGCTCCGGCGTCTGGCCGCCCGGCTCCAACAGTCCCATTGGCATCCCCTTTGTGGTGGTGCCCGGCAGCCAGCCAGAAGTGACCGTGGACTTTGTCTGGTGGCCGGAACAAAGCGACCCCGGCCCCTATCCCATCCCGCCCGATGCCCCCATTGAAGGCGGCCCGGACAGCGACGGCGACCGGCACGTATTGGTGCTGGAACGAGACAACTGCATCCTTTACGAAATGTACGCTGCTTACCCGCAACAGGATGGCAGTTGGGAAGCGGGCAATGGCGCCGTGTATGACCTGAGCTCCCATGCGCTGCGCCCGGATGGCTGGACTTCGGCCGACGCCGCCGGGCTACCTATCCTGCCCGGTCTGGTACGTTATGACGAAGTGGCAGCCGGTGAAATTCGCCATGCCATTCGTTTCACCGTGCCAGAAACGCGCGAGGAACATTGGTGGCCTGCTCGTCACGACGCTTCTGACCTGACCGGGGCACAGTACCCGCCCATGGGATTGCGCGTTCGTTTGCGCGCCGACTTCGACATCTCCGGTTACTCGCCCCACGCCCAGGTTATCCTGCAAGCGATGAAAACGTATGGCCTGATCCTGGCCGATAACGGTTCGGCCTGGTATGTCTCCGGTGTGCCGGACGAGCGATGGGATAATGATGTGCTGCACGAAATGGACGATGTGACGGGTAATAACTTTGAGGTGGTAGATGTTTCCTCGCTGATGATTGACCCCGATTCGGGGCAGGCACACCAGCCGTAGGGAAGCCCCTACCCCTGCCCCTCCCCCGCTTCGGGGGAGGGGATTAAAAAGGGTGAGGGGGCGCATTGCGCCCCCTCGCCCTTAAACCCGCACCCCCTTCTCTCGTCTGGGAGAAGGGGGCAGGGGGATGAGGGTGACTCAATAGACGAAGGTGCGGATGATGATGAACGAGATGTTTGACGTGATAGTTTTAGGTGGCGGGCCGGCGGGCATTGCGGCGGCCGAGCGGGCGGCGGAATTGGGGGCGCGCACGGCGCTGGTGACGCAGGATTTTGTGGGCGGCATGGCCGCGCATGATGGGCCCATTCCGGTGCGCACCCTGGCGCACGCGGCGCGGTTGGTGCGCGAGGCGCAGCAGTTGGAGCGGTATGGTATTGCCGCCGCGCCGCCGGTTGTGAACTATGACCGGCTGCTGGCCCGGATTCGGGATGTGATTTATGAGTTTCATCAGCAGGTAGACCTGATCGGCGATCTGGAAGCACAGGGGGTGAAGATTTTTGCCCAGGCAGGAGCGGCGCGGTTTGTGGATGCACATACGGTAGCAACGGCCGTCGGCCACCACCTCACCGCCCAGTCCATCATCGTCTGCACCGGGGGCCATTCCCGTAAACTGCCTATTCCCGGCTTTGAACATGCCGTCACCCACAGCGACGCCTGGGGACTGAAGGCCATTCCCGACTCGATGGTGGTGGTGGGGTCTGGGGCAACCGGGGCGCAGGTGGCTTCCATTTTTAATGCCTTTGGCACAAAGGTGACGATGCTGGAAACCGCACCACGCATTTTGATGACGGAAGATGAAGAGGTGGCTACGGCCGTGAAAGCTGCCTACGAAGCCAATGGTGTGCAGGTGGTGGAGGGCATTGAGGGGTTGACGGCGATTGAACAGGTAAACGGCCGTCTCCATGTCCATTACCAACTGGCGGGGCAAACACACACAGTGGAAACGGCGCTGGTGGTCATGGCCATTGGCTGGCTGGCGAATGCCGCCGGGCTGAATTTACCGGCGGCGGGGGTGGCTACCGATGCACGCGGTTACATTACTGTCAACGAGTATATGCAGACCAATGTGCCCCATATTTTTGCGGCGGGGGATGTGAACGGCCGTCACATGCTCGTGCCCGTCAGCAGCCAGGAGGGGTATTATGCCGCTACCAATGCTGTCAAAGGTTGCCATGCGCCCATCCGCTACGACCTGATTCCCTTTGGCAGCTTTACCAACCCGGAATATGCCCAGGTGGGGCTGACGGAAACGGCCGCCCGCCAACAGCATGAGGTGGTCATCGGCAAGATCGGCTTTGACCGGTTTCCGCGCAGTATTATTGACGGCCGTACCACCGGCTTTTGTAAACTGGTGGCTGACCGCCATTCGCTGCAAATTTTGGGCTGCCATCTGGTGGGTGAACGGGCGGTAGAGACGGTGCAGTTGGTAGCGGCGGGCATGAAAGCGGGGCTGACGGTGGCCCAACTGGCCGAACTGCCTCTCTCTTTCCCCACCTATGTGGAAATTGTGGGCTGGGCCGCCTATGACATCTTGCAACAGGTAGGCCTTGACCGGCGCGGTGGGCAGTGGGTGGCCCACTTGGGCCGGGGGTAGATCGCTGCTGCTACCAGACTGAAAATGATCACCGCAGATTATTTCAATCATCTGCGCTCATGATTTCAATGATCTCAAGTGATCATTTGAAAGTTCCGGCCAGAAGATCAAAAAGTTCCTTAAGGAACTCGCCAAAGTTCTTTAAGGAACTTTACCACGCCCCTGAAACCAGACAGATTTCCCAAAACCGGTCAGGTCTTGTACAGGCAATGCGGATATAATCAGGGCATGGAGGTTGTTATGAATTGGCAAGAGCATATTACGGCAAATCCTGAGGTGTTGGTGGGCAAACCGATCATTAAAGGCACCCGCCTCTCTGTTGATTTCATCCTGGAACTTCTGGCAAATGGTTGGCCCGAAAGCGAAATCCTGCGTAACTATCCCGGACTTACACTGGAAGATATTCGAGTCTGTCTGGCTTATGAAAATCAAGCATGATGCAGATTATTGATCTGCGAAACCTTTGATTATTTTTCCCATTCACCGGTCATTCCGAGCGAAGTCTGCGGAGCGAGGAATCCTTCGCCTGTACAAATGAGAGAGATTCCTTCCTTCGGAAGCCTCAGGACAGGCTCTCGAAGACTCGTCGAAATGACACTCGAAGATTCAGATTACTGTATTCAGCACTCCCCCAATTTCCCGCAAGCAACAGGGTTCAATGGACATCACAACCTATCAAGCAGAACTGGAACGGGAACTCACTGGCAACATCTTGCCCTTCTACAGTACGCGGGCGGTAGATGTGGCGCGGGGTGGCTTTGTGGGGCGGATTGACTACGCCGGGCAGGTGGATGCGACGGCCGCCAAAGGGGTGGTGCAGCACGGCCGTCTCCTGTGGACATTCTCCCGCGCCTATCGCTGGCGGCCTGATCCCGTTTACCGGCAAATGGCCGACCACGCCTACGCCTTTTTGCGTGACCATTTTTGGGATGAGCCACACGGTGGGTTGTACTGGCTGGTGGCGGCAGACGGTGTGCCTGTGGCCGACCACAAACTCATCTATGGGCAGGCGTTTGGGTTGTATGGCTTGAGTGAGTATTATCGGGCAACGGGTGAACAGGCGGCATGGGATACGGCCGTAGCCCTCTACCACCTCATCGAACAACACGCCGCCGACCGGGAGCAGGGTGGTTACTTCGACGCCTTCCACCGCGATTGGTCGCCCTACCCGGAAATTAACGTAGACCAGGCGCCCGGCCACGTGCCCAAAACGATGAACACCCATTTGCACATCCTGGAAGCGTATACCACCCTGCTGGCCGTCTGGGATGACCCTACCCTACGTGCCCGCCAACGTGCCCTTATCCGCCTGATGCTCGATCACATCCTCGACCGGCCAACCGGCCACCTGAAACTGCAC
>CAYXUZ010000204.1:0-430 GCA_964467705.1 uncultured Ardenticatenaceae bacterium
ATGCCCGCCTTCGCGGGCATGACGCTGTTATTGCTGGTAATCGTCCTGGGGAGTTGTAACAGATTGCCAACGGCCGTGCCTTCACCCACCCCCGCGCCACCCACCGCCACTTCGCTCCCGCCCAGCCCCACACCCGCTCCATTTGTTCTGGCCAGCCCGGCATTTGCCGCTAATGGCGAGATTCCCGCCCGCCATGCCTGCCATGGCGAAGATTTATCGCCGGAGATGGCCTGGGGTACGCCACCGGCCGGGACACAAAGTCTGGTGTTGATTATGGACGACCCGGACGCGGTGCGGCCCGTCTTCCGTGACCTGCGCCTGCTGCGCGACCAACTGGCCGCGGCGCATCCGGCGGGCGACTGGCGCAGCCTCTCGATGGGCATGAGCAACGATTTTCCCGTGGCAATTGCCGAGGGCGCAACCATCGTCC
>CAYXUZ010000204.1:440-1759 GCA_964467705.1 uncultured Ardenticatenaceae bacterium
GGGCGGGTATGGGATCATTGGGTGCTGTTCAACATCCCGTCGGAGGCGACGGGATTACCGGAAGGTGTACCGCATGAAGAGGAATTGGCGGATGGGAGTGTTCACGGCCGTAACAGTTCCTTCCAAACCTACTATGCCGGCCCCTGTCCCCCCTCCGGCCAGACACATGGCTACGTTTTCACCCTCTACGCTCTGGATACCCGCCTCAGCCTGGCACCGGGCGCTGCCAAACAACAGCTTCTGGACACGATGGAAGGGCATATTTTGGCGCAGACAGAATTAGTGGGGATGTATACTTCCCCGTGACCGGTAATCGGTAATCGGTCATCGGTAATCGGTAAACAGACGACCCATTACCGTTTACTGATTACTGATTACCGCCTTTGGTCTGGCTTGAATAAAAGAGGCCAGCATATCCAACCCCGCCGCACTTTGGTCACGCCAGTTGACTTGCAAAATACCGTCGGGAAAGTGCATTTCTTCGGGGCAGCCGGGTAACGCCACAATGACAAACGGGCCAATTCCCTGGCTCACAAAATGCTGTAATAATTTGACCGTCTCGTTATCCCGCCAGGGCACTTTGCCACGCCCCACGCAAATGGCGACCGAGCGAATGTGCGCCAGCGTATCGGCCGTGACCGTCTGCGTAGGTGGCAGGAGCCAGGGCAGGACGCCCCGTTCACGCAACTGGTCGGCAATCGCTTTCACGGCCGTGCCATCGGCATCGTTGTAACACAAAAAGACATCATAATCGTTGGTTGTCACCTTGCCTTTCAAGATGAGTTCGGCTACGTCTCGGTCGCGATGGGCGTCGGCGGCTTCGTCCATCTCGGCCACAACGGATGTAACCGGCTGCGCCAGCCGCTCCCGCCCATCCAGCAACGAGATGGGATGATCACAAACCGGGCAGTTCATCTGCTTCAGCCCACGCGCTCGCCGCGCCGCCACCTGCTGCGCCGTCACCGGCACGCTGCATTGCTCACAGGTGAACAGCCGCTCCCGTGTTACCGAGCCGGGCAGCGCCCGCCGCTCCAGATGCACGGCCACATAATCTTCAAACTGGTAACGGGTGGCTTCACTGGCGGCCTCATCGAAAAAGAGCGTCAATTCCGCCATGCCTTCGTCCAATTCGCGCAGATACAGACCACAAACGCCGCCCACGGTGGCGGTAAAGGTGGCGGCGTTTTGCCACATCTCTTTCTTTTCAAAAAGGCGGCTGTGGGCCAGGCGCACGGTGAGAACGGCGTAAATGTTGCGCACGGGGCCTTCAAAGGTGAAGCGGATGGTTTTGCCGGGCACGTCGGGCATGGCCGGGCCAG
>CAYXUZ010000204.1:1785-10645 GCA_964467705.1 uncultured Ardenticatenaceae bacterium
AAAATGAGGTCGGCGCCCGTTTCGCCCGGCTCTTTGAGGATGATTTCATGGCGGATGAGTTCTTCAACGGTGGCGATGAGCAGCAATTTTTGTTGTTGCGGGTTGGTGTGATTGGTGTGGCTGGGGGTGAGGTAACGGCCGTTTAATACCTCTGTTTCTGCCAATGTGCCCAGGCCATCGGCGCTGTTTTGGGCGGCATTCACCAGGTCAGAGGCATAGGCATCTAGCAATTCCGGTTGCAGCAGCACATAACTGCCAAAACGCAGTTTCCGCACCAGGCCCCGATTTTCCATGCGGCTGAGCGCCGTTTCAAAACGGGCCTGCAAATCCCCGGCCGATTGGTTGGGGTGCGTCTGGCAGAAGAGGCGGAACAGGTCATCCGTAGTAGAGAAGATATGGCCGCTCTTTTTCTGCTCGATGAAAAATTGTTTGATCGCCTGGAACAGTTCATTGGAACTGACGTGAGGGCGAGATTCCCAATCAATGCCCTGGCGAATGGCTTCGCGCAGTTCGGGGATTTGCCACCCTTCTTTGGCGCTGGTCTCGAAGTAACCGTCGAAGCCCATTTCCCGCACCAGACTGCGCAGATGGCTGTGCCACACGGAAACGCCGCTGATGTCGGCGCGGGCGGCTACCAGATATTTGGTCATGGGCAGGGCGGTGTCTCCCTGGCGGTGCAATGCCTGGCGTAGTGCCCGATCCCAGTGGCGCACGCCGGCCAATGGCTCGACCTCGTTGCTGGCGTCGAAGACGACCAGGGCAACGGCGACTTCGTTGAGATGTAGCTGATTGGTGAGGCGGTAGCCGGGCTGCCCGGCCAGATCCCAGAGCAGGGTTTCGCGGGTTTCCTGACGGCCGTCGGGCAGCGTAATCGTCTCGTTGCCAAACGTCCACACTTTGCAGCCGTGTGTGGAGCCGGTATTCACCCAGGGGCGGCCGGACAGCACTAACCCCAGGCCGGATTTGCCCACGCCGGTATCGCCCACCAGCACCACTTTGGCATTGCGGTAGTGCCAGGTTTCGGTGGTGAAATTAGCGCCCAGCAGGGTCATATCGTCCAGATGCCAGACGCGAATGGTGCGGTCGCCTGCGCCGAGGGTGGTCAGCAGGGGCATTTGGGGGTGAAAGGCCAGGGCGGTGTTCAAATCGGATTTGAGCGGTTCGTCCAGGGTGGCGACCAGTTCCCAGGTGTCGCAGCGCCACAGCCGCACGGTACCATCGCGGGATTTGGAGGCCAGCAAGGTGCCATCGGGCGAGAAGCGCACACAGAGTACCAGGTCGGTGTGCCCTTCCAGCACGGCATGAAGCCGCCCCGCGCCCGCATCCCACAGGCGGATGGTCATGTCGTCGGAGGCGGAGGCGAGCAATGTGCCATCGGGCGACCAGGCGATGTGGTTCACGATGTCGAAGTGGCCGCGCAGTTTGCGGAACAGTTTGCCCTGGCGCATGTCCCAGAAGGAGATGGTTTTGTCGCGGGAGGCGGCGGCCAGTATGTGGCCGTCTGGCGACCAGGCGATGCTCATAATCCAATCCTGGTGGCCGCTGAATTCCTGGCTGGCCCAGTCGTTGGCGCTGTCCCACAGGCGGATGGTGCGGTCGAAGGAGCCGGAAGCGAGGATACGGCCGTCGGGTGACCAGGCCACGCTGTAGATGGGGCCGGTGTGCCCAACCAGGTCGCGGATGGGTTCACCGTTACGGCCGTTGGTCAATCGTATCGTCTCGTCATTCGCGCCGGTAGCCAGCAGACGGCCGTCGGGCGACCAACCCACGCAAAACACATAGTCAGCATGGCTGACGGGAATGCCGATCATCTGGTCGCCTTGCAGCCGCCAGAGGCGGGCGGTGCGGTCAGCAGAGACGGAAGCCAGGGTACGGCCGTCGGGTGACCAGGCCATATCGTAAATGATGTTGTGATGACCGCGCAGTTTGTGGCGCAGCACAAAACCGGCCGGGGCTGTTTCCAGCGAGACGGGAACGGTGATGACTTGGGCTTCTTCCAGATGTTGGTCAATCATCTTTACAACCTCGGTCTGGGTGTTGCGCCTTTGATTGGTTTAAGCGGGTATGGTGTTTGGCGAATAAAAAAGTGCGTTTGTCTCAATGAAGGGGAAGACGGTAAAAA
This sequence comes from uncultured Ardenticatenaceae bacterium, assembly GCA_964467705.1. Lineage (GTDB taxonomy): Bacteria > Chloroflexota > Anaerolineae > Promineifilales > Promineifilaceae > CAADGU01. The sequence goes on from CAYXUZ010000204.1 coordinate 3,908, forward strand.
ATATAGGCGTTTGCCTGCACGCAAAAGGACAACAACCAGATCAATTTTTAGCACTACAAATGCCGGTATTGTAGCCAGATTGATCGGGAAAAAGAAGGGCAGGGGGGTATTCTCATGTTCAAATCTGACAGGTTTTTAGAAACCTGTCAGGTTTGGCAGTGTAGGACTTATTTCAGATTGAGGGGGTACTATTCCCCGGTTAAGATTGCGCCAACGTCTAATCATCAACTTGTAGTAAGGCAAAGGTGTACTTTATGTCTGGTAGTAACGGGTCTGGGCCGCGCAACGGCCGTGTGTTCATTTCTTATTCGCGCAAAGATAAAGAGTTTGTGCGCCAGTTGCACGAAGGGCTGGTGGGCAGCCAGATTGAAACCTGGGTGGATTGGGAAGGCATTCCCCTCAGCGCCGATTGGTGGGCGGAGATTAAGACGGCCATTGAAGGGGCGGATGCCGTTGTGTATGTGGTCAGTCCCGATTCGCTCAATTCCAAGGTGTGTGGCGATGAACTGGAAACGGCCGTAGCCAACAACAAGCGCCTCATCCCCATTTTGTACCGTGACCCGCAAAAAGGCGACCCGATGCATGAAAAAATCGCGGCCACCAACTGGGTCTACATGCGTGAACAGGACAACTTTGCGGCCACCCTGCCACAACTGATTGAGACCATCAACACCGACCTGAGTTGGGTGCAAATGCACACTCGCCTCATTCGCCGGGCGGTGGAGTGGGACGGACACGGCCGTAGCCACAGCTATACCATGCGCGGCGAAGACCTGCAAAAAGCGGAACAATGGCTGGCCCAGGCCGCCGGTAAAACACCGGCGGCTACCCCGTTGCAGGTGGAATATATCCAGGCCGGGCGGCAAGACGCCGCCCGTAGACAACGTATGATCCTCACGGCCGTCTCCTCTGCCCTGGTCATAACCGTTCTGTTGGCCGTTGTCGCCGTACTGCAATACTTTCAATCCGAACAAAATTACCGCCGCGCCTTCGCCCACGAACTCACCGGCGAGGCGCTGGCCGAATTAGAGCAATTCCCCCAACTCAGCCTGCTGCTGGGCATTGAAGCGGTCAAAGTTTTTGAGGATGACCCCGATCATCTGGCCGAAGATGCCCTACGGCGGATTCTGGCGGCAACCGGCGGTGTGGTCTCCCGCGCCCACGAGGTGAACATCAACACGCTGGCCCTCAGCCCGGACGATCATTGGCTGGTGACGGGTGATGGCGAGGGACAGGTTTATTTGTGGGACATGACTGCGCCCCACCCGGCGGAAACGGCCGTGCTGCTGCCCGGCCATGCCGCTTCCATTCGCAAAGTGGTGTTCAGTCCCGACGGCCGTTGGGCGGCCACCGCCAGCAGCGACAGCACCATCCGCCTGTGGGATGTGACGGCGCCCGACCCGGCGGCCACGGCCGTGGTGCTCAACGGGCACAGCACCGGGGTGCGGGATATTGATTTTGCGGCCGACGGCCGTACCCTGGCTTCGGCTGGGGCGGACAGCCTGGTTTTGCTGTGGGATTTGGCCGCCCCTACCCAACCGGCAGGGCGGCTGGTGGGGCACGCCGGTTCGGTGGAGTTTCTGGACATCAGTCCAGACGGCCGTACCCTGGTCAGCGGTGACATTGGCGGTGCGGTGCGGTTGTGGGATTTGACGGCCGCCGATTACCCGACGTTGCTGGTGGATGAGACCACCCATCAAGCCGAAATTTCTGATGTGGGGTTTAGTCCTGACGGCCGTTTTTTTGCCACCTCTGATGTGGTGGGGGACGTAAACTTGTGGCAAACGGCAATCCCCACCATGCCCCTGCTGCTGCCCCACCACGAGGAGTATGTGAACAGTCTCGATTTCAGCCCGGACGGCCGTTGGCTGGTTTCAGCCAGTGATGACAACACCGCTATCTTGTGGGATTTGACGGCCGTTGACCCCGCCGCCGCGCCGATTATTTTTGATGACCATGACGACCAGGTGTGGTATGCCATTTTCAGCGCCGACGGCCGTACCCTGGCCACGGCCAGCCGGGATCGCCTGGTGCGGCTGTGGGACATGACCTCGCCCACGCCAAATGAAGACCCCATCTACCTGCGCGGGCATGATGCGCCTGTTTACCGGCTGGCGCTGAGCCATGATGGTGCCTGGCTGCTGAGTACCGGCGGCGACCAGACGGCGCGTTTCTGGCAGTTGACCGATTTGCAGCACACGGCCGGTGTACATACGTTTTATGGGCATCGGGGCGAGATTTTGGGCACGGCCGTGAGCCAGGATGAACAATGGCTGGCGACAGCGGGCAAAGATCGCACCGTTTTGCTCTGGTGGCTGGCAGCGCCGGCAGTGCGCCCGGTGATGTTCACGGGGCATGAGGGGCCGGTGCAGGCGGTTGCGATGAGCGGCGACGGCCGTTGGCTGGTGAGCGGCAGCGCTGACCGCACGGCGCGTCTGTATGATCTGGCGAACCTGGCAAACGGCGCGGGTGTCTTGTTGGGGAGCTTTGACAGCCCGGTGAATACGAATGGGGTGGCGATCAGTCCAGACGGCCGTTGGGCCATTGTCTCAGACGAAAGAGGCAAGCTGCACCAATGGGATCTGGCTGCGCCCGACCCGGCGGCAACGATGGTGACCATTCCGGCCCATGCGGACAAGGTGACGATGATTGGGTTTAGTCCTGACGGCCGTCATCTGGCTACTGCCAGCCGGGACGAAACGGTGCGGTTGTGGCCGATGTCTGATCAGGGGATTGCCGATGTGCCGCAGACGTTGAAGGGACATTCGGGCAGTGTGTGGGTGCTGGCGTTCAGCGCCGATGGGCAACGGTTGGCCACAGGTAGTTCGGACAGGCTGGTGAATGTGTGGGATGTAGACCATCCGGAAACTGCGCCGCTGTCGCTGGCCGGGCATACGGGTGAGATTTTGGCGCTGGCGTTCAGCCCGGACGGCCGTACCCTGGTCAGTGGCGGTGGGGATGGGTTGGTGCATTTGTGGGATATGACAACGACTGACCCGACAACGGCTCTTGTTACCGAGATCAAGGGGCATGATGGGGAGATAACGGCGCTGGCATTTAGCAGTGACGGCCGTTGGCTGGCCAGCGGCAGCAGTGATCATGATGCCCGTCTGTGGGATATGGATTTACCGTTTCCGGGTGATTATTCGCTGGTGCTGCCCGGCCATACCGGCGCGGTTGTCTCCTTGCGCTTCCTGGCCGATAATCAGCGGGTAGTGACGGCCGGGCAAGATGGCGACGCCAAAATGTGGACGCCGCTGCCGTTGGATGAGGTGATTGCCCGTGCCTGTGCGGTAGCCGGGCGCAATCTGACAGAAGAGGAATGGCACGCATTTTTTGACGAGGGCGCCCCCCGCCCAACTTGTGAATTTGAGTAAGGGTTTTTCATGGGCAGCGGCCCACCACGATGAATGAAAATCCACAGATTCCACAGATTGTGCAGATTTTTATCTGTGAAATCTGTGCAATCTGTGGATTATTTTCAGAGGAGACGCGATGAAGATTCGTATGGAGCCATTGGCCACGGCCGTGGCCATTGGCGCAGTTATCTGGATGGTGGGTAGCCTGGCCGGGTTGTTGATTGGTTATCGCTCAATGCAAAACATCATAGACTCTCCCATTTTTGACCCGGCGACGCTGGAAGAGCTAGAAACCACAACCGACCCGCTGGCCGTCATGTTCGGCGAAGATATGCAGAGTATGATGGTGCTTGCCAGCGTAGCGAACTTGTTGCAATGCCTGAGCTGGCTCTTTTCGGGCATCAGTGCCGGAGTGGTCTATGTGGTGGTGCATCGTCGGTATGACCCGACGGCCGTAGGCGGAGAAGCCGGAGCGGGCGCGGTGGCCGGGGCGTTGGCGGTGATTGCCGGTTATCTGGTCAGTACTATCCTCTCATTGGTAGTGATCTTCCCACTGGTTGGCGACTTTATGGGACAACTCGTCAGCGTGGGTGGTGCGGAAGTGGCACAGGCGCTTGACCAGATGGGCGGCATGATGGTGGGGATGATAGCGGTAGGAGCCATTTGCAGCCTCGTTTTTTATGGAGTTATTGGCGCTCTCACCGGGGCTTTAGGCGGGTTTATTGGTAATAGTGTGGCCAAACCGGCGGCGTGAGTCGCAACCAGTAGCTGTCACCACCCACTGGCCTGAAAGACGGTTTGCAAGAGTTGGCTGCGTTCTTCGGGGGTCATCTGGCGCGGGCGGGCGTAGTTTTCAATGAGACCAGTCCAGAGTTCGACGCTGAGTAGACGGCCGTCATACACCACATACGTATCCACAAATGTTTGCCGTGTGCCCATCATATCCATCTGGTCAAAAAAGAGGTTGCCCGGCCCGTAGTGGATGAAGGCGTCGTTGAAAAAGGCGAACCCCTGCGCGTGGTGGGCCTGGCTGCCAGACACGGCCGTTGCTCCCGCCGCCGCCATCTCCTGAAAAAACTGCTGTTGGTCGGGTGGGGCGGCATATTGGTAATACTCGGTGTATTGCAGGGTAACGAAGACCAGATATCCTTGCTCGCGGAGGGCGGCAATTTCGGCGGGGAGTGTGCCATCACACGGCCGTGCCCCTGGTGATTCCTCCGTAGCCCAGGCAAACTGCGGCCCAAACGAGTTGCAGCCCACAAAGGCGATCCGGTTGCCGTTGTGTTCAAAAAAGGCGGGTTGGGCGGCCGTTGCCAGATCACGCCCGCCGCCATACGTGTGCAGCCCGGCCGTTTCAATCATCTCAATGGTACGTACCGTGTTATCCCGCCCCCAGTCGTTCAGATGATTGCCGGTTAATTCGATTACGTCCGTGCCTATGTCTTGAATCAGGTCAAAGTAGCGGTCATCACTGCAAAAGGTGGTGCCGCCAATGGGGTCAGGGTAGGGGCAGTCGGGGGCAAAGGAGACTTCATTGCTGATGTGGGCAATATCGGCCGCCCGCAGCACCGGCCCCACCTCTTCACCCGGCCAGAGGATGCCGGACTGCTCCATGTTGAACGCCGTAGCCCGCACCAGCGCGGTGACGCCGGTCAGGGCCACGCGAGTGATTTTGGCCGGATCATAGTTGGTGGTGGGACCGTCCCATTGCGCCAGGAATTGGGCGACGGCCGTCGCCTCCCCTGCCACGCCAATAGAAATGACCAACGGGTAGCTGGTGGGCACAAAATCAGCCGTCAACGGCGATTGCCCATCCAATGCCAACACCTTCAAATCGGGCGTAAGCTGGTCAAAGGGCAAGATAGTGAGGGAGGGGGAGTCGGCCGACGGCCGTGCTGCCCACAACCGTTCACGCACTTCTCCTTCCGGCACAATCTGTACGGCCGTGCCCGGTGTTCCTAAAATCGGGGTCATGGCGACGGCCGTGCTTTCGGCGACAACAACGGGCAGGCTGCCCGTTTGCCAGGCGGTTTGCAATTCTGCCAGCGTCAGGCCATCGGGTACGGTGGGGAAGGGGGCAGCCAGGGCATAAACCCAGCGAGCCAGAGGATTGTCGCTGGGTGCAGTCAGTAGGAGATGGGCCGAGTCCGGTTCACCCCAACTGTATTGGGCCAGATGTTGCTGGGCGAATTGTTGGGCGGCGCTGATGAAGGTGGAGGGCACGGCCGTGTCGGTGGCCAGGCTGAGGCGGGCTGAACCGGGGTTGGATGCAGCCGGGATGGGGGTAGGTGGAGCGGTTTGTGGGACGGCCGTGCCCGAAACGACCCCGGTGGCTGTTGCCGGCAGCGGCTGCACAACGGAGAGGAGAGGCGGAGAAGTGGGCAGCACGGCCGTAGGCGCTGCTGTTGGCAGCACGGCCGTTTGGCTACAGCCCATCAGCAAAATTAAGATCAAGATGCGAAAACTCTTTTTCATGTGGTAGACTGGTATCAAATAAAAGGTTGCCTATGAAAGATATAGATTTGAAAAACCCTGGCTACTATATTAACCGCGAATTGAGCCAGATCGAATTTAATCGGCGGGTTTTGGAGGAGTGTACCCGTGAAGACCATCCCCTGCTAGAGCGGGTGAAGTTTGTCGCCATTTTTCACTCTAACATGGATGAATTGTTCATGGTGCGGGTGTCTGGCTTGAAGCAGCAGGTGTTGTTAGGCATTACCGATACGCCCGCCGACGGGTTGACACCGCGGGAACAACTGGTAGCCATTCATCGGGTCGTGATGAGTTTGTTTGCTACGGCCGTGAGCCATTGGCAAGATATGTTATTACCTGGATTAGCTGATGAAGGTATTCATGTTCTCGACTACAAAGACTTGAACACCCGCCAAAAACGCAAACTGCGTGATTATTTTGACCGCGAGATTTTTCCCGTCTTAACCCCTCTGGTCACAGACCCGGCCCATCCATTTCCACACATTTCTAATCTCAGCATTAACCTGGCAGCAGAAATTGAAGACCCGGACACGGGCGAGAGTTATTTTGCCCGGGTGAAAGTACCGGCTTCGTTGCCGCGGCTGGTGCCGCTCAAACCGATTGATCCGGAGGATATCTTGCCGCCGCGCACCCAAAAGTTGGTATGGGTGGAGCAGGTGATTGCTGACAATCTGGACCGGTTGTTTCCAGGTATGATTATTAAGGCTTCTTATCCTTTTCGGGTGACGCGCAACACAGATATGGAGATTCAGGAAGAGGAAGCGGATGACTTGCTACTGACGATGGAGGAGAGTTTGCGGCAGCGACATTTCGGGCAGGTGGTGCGCCTGGAAATTGATGAGACCATGCCGGAGGAGACACGGCGGCTGCTGATAGATAATTTGCA
>CAYXUZ010000205.1:0-10637 GCA_964467705.1 uncultured Ardenticatenaceae bacterium
CCCTGACAGAAAAGCCCGTTTGATTTCTGTCTCCGTCCAGGCGCCCAACCCCGTCTCTTCGTCTGGAGTCAGGTTGGCCGAATAGACAATGCCCCATGGCCCTTCAAACGGTTGGCCGCCGCTCAAAAAGCGATCCATCTGTGGTTGGCCGGAGTTGGGGTCAATAGGCGTGTGACAGTCTGAACAGGCCATGACATGCCGCACCAGATATTCGCCGTAGGCCGTCTGGTCACTTTCATCCGGGGCGTCTATGGGGCCATCAGGCGCCGGCAGTGAGGGTAGACCTTCGGTGCTGGCGGTGCGGTTAGCCAATACATCATTTTTAATGGGAGGAACCGTGCGCAAATAGGCAATAATCGCTTCCATGTCAGCGTCGGCCATCTGGTTATAGGCGGTGTAGGGCATGATGGGGATGAGTTGACGGCCGTCGGGCGTTACCCCCGTGCGCATGGCTGCCTCAATCTCTTCGTCCGTCCAATCACCAATACCCGTTTCGGGGTCAGATGTGATGTTGGTGCCGACGATAATACCGGCCGGCCCTAAATCAAAAATACGGCCGCCGGCCAGATACATATCTGGGTCTTTGGCGCTGCGTTCAGACAGGCTCAAAGTTTGCAACTGGGCCGATGTCAATTCCGGGCTGTTAAACTCCGCGCGAAAAGGGGTGTGGCAGCCGTCACATCCGGCTATTGTCACCAGATATTGGCCGCGTGTTACCAGATCGTCTTCTTGGGAAAGTGGTTTAGCCGCTGATGGTTGAGCATAATAAAAAAAATACAGCGCCAAAAGAATAGCAGTTGAAACGACGCCCTTTTTCATTGATTTTGTGTTCCTTATCTGATAAGCAGATGATGTATCAGTGTGGTATGTTGAATTGGGTGGTTAATGTTTGTAGCTACAGTATAAAGTTTTCATATTTGCCCTTCAACTGGTAAATGGGGACTACTATATGAATAAACCGCGAAGCCAACCTGCTTTTGGTGTGCAGTCTGGTATAATGACGGCCGTTAACAAACCAGAGAGATTAGAGATTACATGCTAAAGATTTTCAATTTCCAACCTTCTAATCTCGGTTTTTATGCGAGGAGATATTCCATGGGACCTTTAGGTTTACCCGAATTGCTGATTATTTTAGCGGTGGTGGTGATTTTGTTTGGCGTCGGCCGCATTAGCAAGATTGGCGGCGAACTGGGCAAAGGCATCAAAGCGTTCCGCGAGGGCGTTAAAGAAGGCCAGGCGGAAGCGACCGAAAAGAGCGAGCCAACAGAAGGGCAGAATTCGTAATCCGTAAACCGTAAGCCGTAAGCGGATTTGGGTTCACGGATTACGGGCTACGTCTTAGAACGATGGATAATCTGTTTGGCATTGGGATGCCAGAACTTATTGTCATCCTGATTATTGCCGGGGTGGTGATGGGGCCAGAACGGATTGGCAAGGTGGCGCGTTGGTTGGGCAAAACGTCGGCGCAGCTCCAGTTGATTTCCCGCAGTTTCATACGGCAGTTGAATAACGAGTTGGATGGATTGGATGACGGCCGTGCCCTGCGTGAGGCGATGGATGAAGTGAAAGTATTGCGCCAGGAATTGCAATCGCTGCGGCAAGAGTTTACGTCGGTGACAACTTCAGCCGCCCAAGAAGGCAAAGCCGCCCTGGAAGATATTGAAAACTCCATCCAACCCCCTTCCCTCAAATCACTCACAATGGACGAGGCGTCAGCCGGGGCCAGCAATGGCGTTCATGCACAGCCCATGCCCCAGACGCCGACCTTACCTAAACCTGTAGATGTACCGGGGGATGCAGAATAATGGCAACGGCCGATCACACCCCTGACATAAAACCGGACGGCGCGCAGATGACCCTATTGGGACATTTGAATGATTTGCGCGTGCGCATCACCTATGCAGTAGCGGCATTGTTCATCTGCACGCTTCTCGGTTTTGTCATCGCCGAACCTTTGTTGGCCTATCTTTTGCAGCCGTATGTGAACAGCGTGCCCGATGGCGCGGCTGCCTTGCAAACGCTGCGCCCCACCGAAGGCATCGAAACTTTCTTCAAAGTGGCCCTGCTTTTTGGGGCAATACTTTCCATGCCCTTCATGTTGTATCAGCTATGGCTCTTTATTGCCCCGGCCCTGACCCCCGCTGAGAAAAAATATATCTTTGTTTTTATTCCTGGTTCGCTGGCGCTTTTCCTGCTAGGTATTTTGTTTTCCTGGTTCATTTTGGTGCCGGCGGCCATCAATTTCCTGGCTAATTTCATGCAGGATGTGTTCCGCACAGAGTGGACAGGGCAGGATTACATCAGCTTTGTGGTGCGCATGGTGTTTTGGATTGGGGTGAGCTTTCAGATGCCGATCATTGTGTATGTGCTGGCACGGGTAGGCGTTGTTACCGCGCTGGCGTTACGCGAACAGTGGCGCTATGCGGTCGTCATTATTGCCGTGCTGGCAGCCATTATCACACCTTCCATTGACCCGGTGACGATGATGTTGACAATGGGGCCGTTGGTGGTTTTGTATCTGTTTAGCATTTTGTTAGCCAGGGTGGGGCAGCGCCAGTTTGAGCGAACGGTGGCGCTAGACGCCGATTGACCTGATCCGTGAAGAGGCGCGAACTTTTTTCAACTTCGTCACTTTTGCTTCTTTACACCTTTGTGTCAAAAATTACCCCTTGACATTCACGTAACGTCATACTTTATTATCCCCGCCGATTGAGTGATTCAGCTAAAGTGAGGTTTTGATGACGATGTACACCGTCAGACAATTAGCCGTGTTGGCCGGGGTGAGTGCGCGCACCCTGCATTATTATGATGAGATTGGGCTGCTCAAACCGTCGGCAGTGGCGGAAAACGGGTATCGCTACTATGACGACACGGCCGTGCTCCGCCTGCAACAAATCCTCCTTTTCCGCGAAATGGCGTTCAGCCTGCGCGAAATTCAGGCCATTCTCGACCAACCGGATTTTGACCTGACCCAGGCGTTGCAAAGCCACAAACATGTATTGCGGCAGCGGGCAGAACGGCTGCATGAACTCATTCACACTATTGACCAGACGATATTGCACTTGAAAGGAGAGATTCATATGAGTACCGAAGCCTTATTTATCGGCTTTGATGAAGAGACACAGGCGCGTTATGAACAGGAAGCCATGGAGCGGTATGACCCGGAAATTGTCAAAGATTCTGCCCGGCGCTGGAAAAATTACAGTACGGCCCAGAAAGCGCAGATTGGGGCTGAGGGGGAGGCGGTCTACCGGGATTTGTTGGCGCATATGAGTGAAGGACCAGAGAGCACGGCCGTGCAGCAAATCATCACCCGCTGGCATCAACATCTGCGCTACTTCTATGAACCGACTGTGGAAATCATGTTGGGGCTGGCGCAGGGGTACGAAGAAGACCCGGCCTTTGCCGCTTTCTACGAAAAACTGCATCCCGACATGCCCCGTTTCTTGCGGCAGGCCATCGAGCATTACTGCCAGCAGTTATAACTTCTGGTAGGGGCAACCCTTGTGGTTGCTTTCATGCCAACAAAGAGAAACATGAGAACGGACAATCATATGCAAAGCAATTGGATACCAACCAACGAGTATTACCATCGTCTTCTGGCAGAGCCTGATGCGGACAAACGACAGCAACTTTATTTGGAATTGTTTGTGAACCCCTGGCAGCAGATGATGTCTATGATGGCAAATGCGGAAAGTGATTCCCTGGCCGGGGCACGTGCCTGGGGGTGGTTGTTGCCGGAGCAGGTGGCGGAGACGGCCGTGCTCCTGGCAAAAATGGAAGCCGCCCATGCCTGGGAAGTGGGGCGTGATGCCCTGGAAACAGCGCTGTCCCGTTTTGCGCCCTACGCCGCGCAGATTCCCTTCGAGACCGTCAGCGGGTGGCTGTTGTTAGCGGACGCCGCCCGATCCAATCCATTGGAACGGGGTTACACCGGCGCCACCCATTGGATGCAACCACAATTCTTGGGGCAGTTTTGGGAACCAAACGAGTACAATCTGTCACGCCTGGGTGGCCTCATTGCCCATGAAATGCACCATCTGATCCGGTTGCGTGCTTTTCCGTGGGATATGCAGCGCACGTCTGTAGCCGACTACATCATCATTGAAGGCACGGCCGAAGCCTTTGCTGCCTCCCTATTTGGCGAGGATAACGTGGGCTATTACGTGACCGATTTTAATGAAGCTGAGTTGGAAGCGGCCCGCCGTCTGGTGGGGGCCGGGCTAAACGCCACCGGTTTCAACCTGATTCGCAGCTACATCTTTGGTGATGCACTGGCAGAGCGCAGCGGTTTTGAGCCTTTGGGCGGGATGCCGACTTATGGTGGTTATGCCATTGGCTACCGGGTGGTGCAGGCATTTGTGGAGCGCAGCGGCTGTTCCATTGAAGAAACCACGTTTTTGCCGGCGATGGAGATTGTGCAGGGTTCTGGTTATTTTGACTGATGAGCGAAGGTCAAAGCCTCGGAAGATCCATTGTAACCCCCTCCTACCTGCTTAGAATTGGCTATCAAATGAGTTGAACAAAACCTGACAGGTCTCCAAAGACCTGTCAGATTTGAATGTCCAGGTTATTAAGTCGCCAACCCTTAACCGCCTGATAAGGCATTAGCCGCTTCAATGGCGGGTATGAGCCGCTCCAGGCTGATATTGATTCCCTGTCTGCCCACGCCATAGTTGTGCTGTGTTACCAGACCGCCGCCCGCAGTGCATAAACTTTTCAAAGCGTCGTTGGTTGCCAGGGTGTTCTCCACCGCAAAAATGTAGTCGTTGTAGATCATTTGCCATTCGACAGGAATTCCATCGTAAGTGGGTGAAGTCAAAATGGCGTTGTAATAACCCAGATATTCAGAGCACTTACCGGGTTCACCATTGTACATACGATCCAAAACGCCTCCCATTTGTTCAATCTGCGACCGCACAAAGTTCATATTATCGCGTAGGGCAGAAGGATTAAATGGAATCGGCGCGGGTCGGGAAGGAGGCGGCGTGGGTAATGGCGTGGCTGTAGCGGCCACGGGAGCCAGCCCTAGCTCCACATCGTCCCAGTAGGCTTCGTTGTGGAGGGGACGGTTGGCGCCGAGGACCACAGATCCTATTCTAACATTGACAACACTTTGGGTAGCCACCGCATCAATTGAAATGTATTGCCAGGTATCTAATGACTGCACCCATTCGGAGCAGACATCAGCGAGAGGGTCATTATTGCCATTTGTATTGATACAAATACGGCCGTGCAAGTCGCCGGGGTTTTCTGAAACAGAGCGGTTTTCGCCTGTGCTAGACCACATAATTACCCAGGCCCCGGCCCGGTATGTTGTTCCCGGTACGATGTTGGAAACGATTTGTCCTGCATAGCCAAGGGCTGAATGTTGACCAGAACGAATAAATCGGGCATTGCCCGAACCGCCCTGAATGGCCTGCACATTAGTCCAGCCAGCGCTACCAGCCTCAAAGCCAGGATTTGCCAGCAGGTTTGGTCCGGCTGGGGCGAGAGCAGATGGCGGTGCAACGGGAGCAGAGATGGGCACGGCCGTTGTCGGTGTAGTCGTTGGCTGAACAATGGTTGCCGTGGGTTGTCGGGTCGCCGTCGCTGTTGGTTCTGGTGAAGGTGTGTTTGTAGGCACCGGTGAAGGCGTATTTGTCGGTGTGGCGGTGGGTTCTGTTGTCGGGGTTTCTGTAGGTGTCGTTGTGTCGGTAGGTACGGCCGTGTTTGTTGGAATGGTTGTAGGTACGGCCGTGTCCGTTGCCGTAGGTACACTCTGCGTCACAGCCTCAGATACGGCCGTTGGTGTAACCGCCTGATTGTCGCACGCCGCCAAAGACCAGAGGACAATGGCTAAACAGACAACTGATTTGATTTTCATCATTCCTCCATAAAAACAATTGATTCTTTAGCAGATGGGCTACGGCCGTGTTTTATACATCATAACTATCGTGAATCACAATCTCATCTTCCATACCAGGAGTAGCACCCGGCACTCTGGCCTCGCCTTCCTCGCGTTTACCCAACAAATAAGCCGCCAGAATGCCCCCCACCAGTCCAAACAAGTGCGACTGCCAGGAAATCCCGTCCCCACGTGGCAAAATCCCCCAGATCAACCCACCGTAAATAAACAAAACCGCCACTGCCACCACAATAGCCTGGCAGCTCCGCTCAAAATAAGCCATCAACAACAGAAAGCCAAAGTAACCAAACACTAACCCACTGGCCCCAATATGCACCGAAAAACTTGGCCCAACCAGCCATGTCCCCAACCCACCAATGATCATCACCATACCTGTGACGATAAAAAACTCCTTTAAACCCCGAGAGACAATAATCAGCCCACCCAAAATCAGAATAGGCATAGTGTTGGCCATGAGATGCCCAAACCCGCCGTGCAAAAAAGGAGCGTATAGAATGCCAATCAATCCATTTGCCGTGCGCGGTTTGATGCCATACCCATCCAGCGCCCCGTCAAAAATCAGCCAATCTATAAGCTCCAAAACCCAGATAAGAAAAATAAGACCGCCTAAAACGGCCAGCGGTGTTTTGGCTCGCTCCCAGAGGTTGGTCAGATGTCCATTTGTTTGCATCTGTTTGCTCCTTATCTTCAAAAGATGCCTACAATACGTGGGCAACGGCCGTAATGTTTTAACCTCGCCCCAGCCACTAAAAACAAACCGATCATTAGCCAATTATTAAATCGCCAGTATAATTCCGCCGTGCAGAATTATGCGCTTCCCACTATTCGCCGTGGGGACCCACATCAGGTGTAAGGAGAAATACCATATGAAGTCAAAACCCACCCGTTTGATCAGCTTACTATTTCTGACAGCGCTGTTTATAGCAGCGGCGGTAGCCCTGGCACGACCCGCGGTACCTGCCGCAGAAACCAGTGCTGCCATGCAGGCGCAAAGTGAGCTCTTTGCCGCCAAAGGCCTACCCCGCGAACGCTACATGGCCGAAGCCAACGAAAACCCATTGATGGAAGGCCAGTTCCTCAACAGCGTAGGCGACTATTGGGCCATCCGCGCCTCCTACCCCACCGGCGTATTTGACCAGCAATGGTTAGTAGATGCCGCTGAAACCGACAAACTGATTCAGGCCGCACTGCCTGAAGGCGCGCTCAATGCCTCGCGCATCCAGGGCGGCGGCAACCTCGACCCCTCCCAATTTACCGCCCTTGGCCCACAACCCCTGCAATCTGATGGCTGCCAGAATTGCTTCAACTATGGTATTGTGGCCGGCCGTACCAACGTCATTGTCAGTGATCCCGTCGCGCCCAATATTGCCTACGCCGGTTCCGATGGCGGCGGTGTCTGGAAAACAACTAACTGCTGCGATGAGAACACCACCTGGACTGTTGTCACCGATGATCCCCTCATTGCCAGCACAGCCATTGGCGACCTGACACTTGATCCTAATGACCATAATACTATCTATGCCGGTACCGGCGATTTGCGTTACGGTTCCTGGTCGTTTGGTAGCGCTGGTGTGTTGAAAAGTACCGACGCGGGCGCTACCTGGGTAGTGCTGGGTGCAGATGTTTTTGGCCCCGACTATCCCCAGCCGCCTGGCGTGTTTCCCCAATATCAGTCTATCGGCAAAGTTCGTGTTGACCCCCGCAACAGCGACAACCTGGTGGTGACGGCAAAAACCGGCGTTTACTTTTCCTATGACGCCGGGCTGAATTGGTCTGGCCCCTGCCTAACCAACCCCCATTCTACCCAACGGCAAGATGGCACCGGCCTTATTTTGCATGATAACGGTACCAGCACCGATGTATACGTGGCGATTGGCACTCGTGGTTCCCCGACTCCTGTCCAACCAGACCTGGATCAAAATGGGGCTAATGGTATTTATCACACCACCATGCCCGCCAGCGGCTGCCCGGCAGTGGCAGCCTGGACACTTATCACCAGAGGCGATAACGGGTTCCCGGTCGGCACCGGCAATGGCACACCCAATAACCCCAGCAACGTTGGCCGCATTGACATGGCCATGGCCCCCAGCAACCCGAACGTAATCTATGCAATGGTGGCCGATACAAACTTGAATAATGGGCTGCTTCGCATCTACCGCACTGATAATGGCGGCACTAACTGGATCGCTGGCACCAATACCGATGGTGGTAGTACCCAAAATTGGTATGACCAGAATGTGATTGTAGACCCCACCAACCCCATGGTCATCTTTGTGCAAATGATTGACCTCTTTCGGTCTACCGATGGTGGCGCCAGCCTGACCAACATCACTTTTGGTTACTCTGGTGGTGATGTGGTACATGTGGATCATCATGGCCTAGCCTATGTAAATAATGACCCTGACCGACTTCTGGCTACCACTGATGGTGGCGCTTATTACACCGGGGTGGCTACTGACCCCACGCTCAATTATGATGACTTTGTCCGCTTAAACGAAACATTTAACACCATCGAGTTTTATTCTGGCGACATCACCGGTGACTTCAATACATCCAGCAACCCTGGTATCAACGGTGGGGCGCAGGACAATGGTTCCATGGTGAAGGTGTGGGATGTGGGCGGCGGTGAGCCGGTTGAGGCCGCTGAATGGCAGGTTACAACCGGCGGCGACGGTATGTTTGCCCGCATTGAACCTAAAGTAGGGCTGAACTGGTATCAGGAAAGCCAAAACGGCGGTTTGAAGCGTTCCACCAATGGGCCTTTTGGCCCTTACTCAACTCTGCCTGCCCCCTGGGCTGGCGACCGATTGAGCTTCATCATGCCTTATGAGTTGGACAAATATAACTGCCCTGGCACGATTTGTGACCATATGATTGTGGGAACGCATCGGGTTTGGGAATCCATTAACGCCGGTACGACCTTCCTTGTTAATAGCCCTGACCTTACCAAAGGCACGCTAGGGGTGCGGTCGTTTATCCAGCAGTTGAGCTATGCTGTAAACGATGGCTCTATCGCTATTGTGGGCACATTGGATGGTAATGTGCAGTATGGCTTTGGCCTGGGGCAGGGTGTGGCAAATAGCGCCAACTGGGTGAATGTAACCGGCGGTAATACAGTGCTGCCCAATCGCCCGATTATGGATGTGGCGACGCATCCTACTATCGCCACCACCGGTTTTGCGGCCGTTGGTGGGTTTGATGAAAATACCCCCACCACACCCGGCCATGTCTTCCAGGTAACGTGTAATGCCGACTGTTCATCTTTCACCTGGGCGAATAAAACTGGTAATCTGCCCAATATCCCGGCGAACAGTATCATTGCCAATCCGCACTTCCCTAACCAGGTATTTGTAGGTACCGATTGGGGGCTTTACTTCACCGATGACATTAGTGTGGCTACGCCGACATGGAATCTCTTTACGGCCGGACTGCCGCGCGTGATGATTTGGGATATGGCGATTGATCGCGGCTTTACGACCCTGGCGTTGTTTACACGGGCGCGGGGGGCTTATGTCTGGCCGCTGCCGTTGGGTGTTGACTTCACGCTGGATGTGACACCACCCTCACAGAACATCTGTATTCCGGCCGGAGCGGTTTATGATGTAAGCGTCGGCCAGACTTTAGGGTTTGATGATCCTGTTACCCTCTCGGTTACTGGTATTCCATCTGGTTATACCGGGGGTTTTAACACGGTCACGGCCGTACCGCCCTTCACCAGCACCCTGACACTCACCAATACGGGGGCCGCTACCGGCGGCAGTTATGCGCTTAATGTGGTGGGCACAGCGCCAACCAGCACCCATACCACCACTGTCCAGCTTAATCTGCTGGATGGGCCACCGGCTGGCGTCACCTTATTAACCCCGGCCGATGGCGCAACCAATGTGCCCGTGTTACCAACCTTTAGCTGGCAACCAGGTGGCTTGGGAGTGACTGGTTATCTGCTGGAAGTAGCCGATGACATTGCCTTTACCAATATCGTTTATTCAGCCACCGTTGTAGACACCAGCCATGTTCCGACTGTAAATTTGCCCGATGAGACGCAGTTGTATTGGCGGGTGCGGGCCACTAATGCCTGCGGCCAGGGGACGGCATCGGCCACCTTCACCTTTACCACCATCAGCCTGGCAAACGTGTGCCCCATTGGCACTGTGCCCCTGGTGGCCTATGAGACCAGTTTTGAAGACGGTGCGCCCGATTGGACGCACAGCGGCACAGGTGACACCTGGGCACTGGCTTCGGATTATGCCAGTGATGGGACATTCTCGTATAAGGCGCTGGATCCTGAGACGTTAAGCGACCAGCGGCTGGCGTCACCGGCCATTACACTTGGTCCGGCTAGCCAGGCTCCCATAACACTGCAATTTACCAACCGTCAACGGTTTGAATTGCCGAACACAGACGGCCGTTGCTGGGATGCCGGTATCCTGGAAATTAGCACCGATGGCGGCACGAACTGGTCTTACATTGATAACAGCCACATGCTCACCGATCCGTATGACAATGTTATTTGGGATGATCAGCCTGGAAACAACCCGATTGCTGGCGAGTATGGGGCCATTGAAGCATGGTGTACGCCCGACGGCACAACCTTTGATACCGCCATTGTCAACCTGGATGATTATGCCGGCGAGACGGTGCAACTGCGCTGGCGTCTGGGTTCAGACAGCGCCGCCGGTAACGATGGCTGGTGGATTGATGAAGTTGCCGTGCAATCTTGTGTACCGGA
>CAYXUZ010000206.1:0-3688 GCA_964467705.1 uncultured Ardenticatenaceae bacterium
GTTGTTTGCCTTGCAGTTCACTTTTGGGGGTGAAGATGACGGTATCGGGGCGGGGCCAGCTAAAGTCGCCGGTTACGGCCGTGCCGTCTTCCTCGGTGGCCACAGACATCGCCTGCTCAACGGAGGTCTGATCCATTGGCTGGTCAAAACGAATGGTGATGGCCCCATCCAGCAGCAGTTCTTCGCCGGGCAGCGGGCTGCTGTCTATCACCTGGGGTGACCAGGTGATGTCGGCCGGGTTGATGGTGGTGGGGGCAACGGGTTCACCAGGTGGCGGTGTTTCACCGGGAGCCAGGGTGGGGCGAGGGGTGGGGGTGCTGGTGGGTACGGCCGTCGGGACGGTGATGGTGGGTACCGGCGTGGGTGGTTCCTCTTCCTCGCGGCGGCAGGCGGCGATGATCAGCAGGAAGAGAATAAAAATGAGTATGAGTTGGATGTGTTTACGCATGATCTTGTTTTCTCCAGAGAGATCCACAGATTTCACAGATTCCGCAGATTTTTCTTATTGGTATGATCTGTATGTTGTCAATATGTCTGGGTGCTTTGCTATTATCGCGGATGGGGTGCATGGGATTTCGACGTCCCGGCTACGAATACACTACCATCACACAGTGCAGCCCATTATGGTATGTCGTATTTCATGGGCAAAGTGTAACAGACGGCCGTAATCAAATACAACTGAACAATGTCAGAAGGTGCCAGCACGCATGGCAACGATGGGGCGAATATGATACCATGCAGGCGTGATTGTTATTGTGGGGCGATTTTCAAAATCGCCCTACGGTGAAGGAGTGTTCCCATGACAACGATGAACAGACCGGCGGGTGTGCGTGGCTTTAACAGCGAGATGCAGCGCATTCCCCAGGAAGCGACGGATCAAGAACGTATTGAGGCCCTGATCAATACCATCAGCAGCTATATTGAGCATTATCATGGCGGCGAAGTGGAGATGGTGGGGTATGACAATGAGGTTGTGACGGTGCATCTGGCGGGCGCATGCGAGGGGTGTAATCTGGCCCCGGTAACGCTGCACGGCTGGGTGGAGGGCACGGTGAAGCAGTTTTTTCCGCAGGTGAAGGCGGTGGTGGCGATTTGATCCGCGAAGGGCGCGAAGAAACGCGAAGAATTTTTCTCTGCGTCTCTGCGCCTTTGCGTTAAAAAAGGCAGGCATGATGGCTGACGAGGAAAAGAAGAACGAGAAGGATAAAGAGAAGGACGAGAAATATCCGACGCCGGAGGATAAGTTGTCGGTGACGCAGCACACGGCCGTCGTAGACGGCCGTACACTTTCCTACACCGTCACTTGCGGCACGATTGTGCTGAAGGAGGAGGCGGAAAAGGAGGGCAAGGCGGAGGGGGAAAAGGCGAAGGCGAGTGTCTTTTTCATTGCCTATACATTGGATGGGGTGGAGGATGTGGGGGCACGGCCGTTGACCTTTTCTTTCAATGGCGGCCCTGGCTCGTCATCGGTCTGGTTGCATTTGGGGCTGCTGGGGCCGCGCCGGGTGGAAACGATGAACGGCGGGCGGCAGTTACCACCACCTTACAAGATGGTCAACAACGAGTTTTCTCTGCTGGATCAAAGTGACCTGGTTTTTATTGACCCGGTGAGTACCGGCTTTAGCCGTGCCGTGCCCGGTGAAAAGCCCACTGAATTTCACGGTTTCAAGAAGGACATTGAGTCGGTGGGGGATTTTATTCGGCTGTATGTGAGTCGGTACGGCCGTTGGACTTCGCCCAAGTTCCTGATTGGCGAAAGCTACGGCACCACCCGCGCCGCCGGGCTGTCCGGCTACCTGCAAGAGCGGCATGGCCTCTATTTGAACGGGATTATGCTCGTCTCTGTGGTCCTCAATTTCCAGACCATCCGCTATCCGGTGGGCAACGATTTACCCTATATTCTCTACCTGCCCACGCTGACCGCTACCGCCTGGTATCACAAAAAGCTGGCCCCCGAATTACAGCAAAACCTGAGCAAAACGCTTAACGAGGTGCGTGATTTTGCCCTGACTGACTATACCCTGGCGCTGATGCAAGGGTCGGCATTATCGGCGGCCAAACGAACCCAGATTGAGAAAAAGCTGGCCCGTTATACCGGTCTGTCGTTGGCGTATGTACGGCGGTGCAATTTGCGCATTCATTACATGCGCTTTTGCAAAGAGTTGTTGCGTGATGAGGGCAAGACGGTGGGGCGGTTGGACAGCCGCTTTACGGGGCATGACCGGGACGGGGCGGGGGAATTTTTTGAGTATGACCCCAGTATGGCGGCGATCATGGGGCCGTACACGGCCGTGTTCAATGATTATGTGCGCCGTGACTTGAAATTTGAAAGTGACCTGCCCTATGAAATCCTGACCGGGCGTGTCTGGCCCTGGAATTATGAGCCGCATCAGAATGAGTTTGTGAATGTGGCCGAGACGCTGCGCAAAGCAATTACCGGCAACCCGTTTCTCAAGGTGTTTGTCGCTAACGGCTATTACGATTTAGCCACCCCCTTCCTGGCGACAGAGTACACTTTCAACCACATTGACCTGCCCCCGGAATTACAGGACAACCTTTCCATGGCTTATTACAAAGCGGGGCATATGATGTATGTGCATCGCCCCTCGCTGGCAAAGTTAAAGCAGGATTTGGCGAAGTGGTTGGGCACGGCCGTGCCCTCTCGGTAATCCATGAACCGTGAATCGTAATCCGTAATCCGAGATCAAGTTTCAGATCACGGATTACGATTCACGCATTACGAATCTTACGGTGTGTCCAGTCGTACCAACGACCAATTGTCTAAGAACCAGCCATTGTTGGTGTTGATGTACCGGTTGCGGAAATCCCCACCCAGCCGCACTGTAGCCGGCTGAGTAAGCGTGAAATCATACGTCAGCGTGCCTCTTTGTCCCGGCGTGACGGGTATCCAGCCGGTGCCACCGTTGTTGTAGATAATCCGTGTTTCGGCAGATAAAGGATCGGTGGCCCATACTTTGGTGCCTCCGTTATAGACAGAGACAATATCCGGGAAAAAGCGAATGGTAAACCGATAGGAACCGGCCGGTAGCCGTATATCGGTAAAAACCGCAAACTGGATAGGCAGGCCGTTTTTGAATGACTTGATAGTCTTGTTGCCATCAAACACAAACAGGTTGTGTTCATCAGCCGGCAAATCACTTCTGGGCACAACACGCACTTCTGGACGAATAAACATATCCCCTTCTTCTGGGGTAAGGGTGTTGGGGCCTTCATTAACAGCTAACAGCCAGTTAACCGGGATTTGCCATTCGGATACACCTTGATAGAAGTACCAATCGTCTTCAAAGGAGGCATTGGGTAATAAATTGGGGCCGCTGGCAGCGGTCACGGCCGTGACTGCCCCACCCTCCGCTGTTGGTGTTACTGGTTCACCTACCACCAGGGCGACCCCATCCCAATCCGGAATAACCAGTTCCATACCGGCAAAAAGCCTGGTGGGGCGCTCCATATTGTTCGCGGCCCGGATTTCGGCGATGGGTGTTTGGGTTTTGTAGGCAATGAGCGCCCAGGAATCACCGTCTACGACGGTGTAGATATTGGTAGCCGCTCCGGTGGCTTCTGGGGTGGTTTCGGCGGCAGGTGTTTCGGTGGTTTCGGCGGCAGGTGTAGCTTCTTCGGCAACGGCCGTTGGCGTCGCCACCACCTCCACTTCCACACTCCGCGTTAC
>CAYXUZ010000206.1:3698-6764 GCA_964467705.1 uncultured Ardenticatenaceae bacterium
ACGCTGATCGGCTGCGAGCGGTCCCTGCAGTTCCACCGGCACTTCTACGGCGACTTCTACAGGGACAGTGACCTCCACCTCCACTTCGCGGATCACTTCCACCGTAACGGGAACTTCTTCGCTGACCACACGGGTGACTTCCACCGTTTCCGGGGCATTATTGCAGCCTATAAACAACACCAGTACGGCCGTTAACACGATAAAAAAACGATAGGGTTTTACAGCTTTTGTTGAATCCATTCCTTCCAAATCCTCGAAATTTTGTTTTATCTGGCAGCAGCGGACGGCCGTTACTGCCACAATAAGTCGGGAATTTTAGCAGATTTTTGTAAAAAGCCATTTCAGGAGGAGTTGATGAGTAGGACGGAACGGCCGTTTCCTTTCTGCCTCACTCTTGATATAGTTTTCTCTGGAATTGGAGCCTGGCTAGAGCCGGGAGTCACCATCGGGACAAAAATCCCACATTTATTATCAATCAACATTTTGAAGGGAAGTGATATGAAACAACAAACGCCTCCACTTGTCTCTGGCGCTGTGCCCGGCGCGGGACACGCCATCGAATTTTATCGGGATCGGCCAGGCCTGATCCGGCGCGGTTTTGAAGAGCACGGCAGCGTGTTCGCCATCAAACTGGCTAACCAAAACGTAGCCGTTGTCGTTGGCCCGGAAAATCAAAAACAATTCTTCATGGAAACGGACAAAAGCCTGAACATTCAGGAGCCATACCGCTTTCTCAAAGCGATGTTTGGCGAAACACTGTTTCTAGCTGACCATGACGAATATATGCGGCAACGGCCGTTTGTGCAGGAAATGTTCAAGCGCGAAAAAATGCTGCACTACGTGGACGTGATGCAGGAAGTGATTCAGGCCTGGCTGGATTCGCTGGGTGATGCCGGTGAGATGGAATTGACCAGCGAAATTACCTATCTGGTACAGGAAGTGGCCGGAAACTGCTTTTTAGGCAAAGAAGCACATCAGGAAATTGGCCGTGAATTTTGGGAGCAGTATAAATATCTGAGCCAGGCGCTTGACCCGCTGCTACCGCCCGATTTGCCCCATCCTAAATTTATCCGCCGTGACCGTGCCAAAACGCGCATGTTGGAAATTTTGCAGCCCATTATCGCTCGTCGCCGCCAAAATCCAGAAGCGTATGATGATTTTTTACAAGACATCATTATGAAGGAAGACCGGAATGGCAATCTGATTGAAGAGGAAACGGCGCTGAATTTGCTGTTGGGTTTTATGTTTGCCGGGCATGAAACGACGGCCGGGCAGGCCGCCTGGACGATCATTTTACTGCTGCAACACCCGGCGTATCAAAAATTGGTGCAGGGGGAAATTGAACGAGTAGCGCCCTATCCTCAGCATATTGATCCCCGGCGTATGATCCAGTTGAACCATATTGATTGGGCGGTTCGGGAAGTGGAACGGCTACGGCCGTCGGCCGACATGCTAATGCGCACGGTGAAGGAAGAGGTGCAATTTGGCGATTACATCATCCCCGCCGGTTGGTTGGTGCAGGTGACACAGGGCATCGGCCACAAATTGCCCGCCTATTTTGAACGCCCGGAACAGTTCGACCCGCTGCGTTATGCCCCAGGCCGCGAAGAGGACAAACAGGATCGTTTCCTGCTGTTTGGTTTTGGCGGCGGCACGCACAAATGCACGGGCATGAATTTTGCCAACAATGAAATGACCCTGATCACGGCGCTGCTCTTCCGCGAATTTGACCTGGAACTGATAACGCCAGATCCTCATGTGGTGCAAGGAATGGGGGCCAATCACCCCTCGGAAACGATGGTTCGCTATCGCCGGAAGCAGGCAGCGGCAACGGCCGTGACGCCTGAAATGGCATTGGCAGGTGTAGGATGAGCAACAAGTGGAAACCTTTCGTCATGGCCGGCACGGTATTGGGGGCGACGGCCGTGTACCTGTGGCAGCAAAAACAGAAGCAGGCGGAGACGGCCGTGCGTCCACCCTTTAGCCAGCAATACGGCCCCTGGGCCATCGTCACCGGTGCAGCACGCAAAGAAGGCATTGGGTATGGCTTTGCCCGGCATCTGGCAGGGCGGCATCTTAATCTGGTGTTGGTAGACGTCTTGGCTGATGAACTGGAAGCCCGCGCCGCCGAACTGCGCCAGAAATATCTTGTCAAAGTGGAAACGGCCGTGTTGGATTTGGGCCAGCCAGACTTTTTACCGGCGCTGCAAGCCGTCACCGATAAACTGGAAATTGGCCTGCTGGTGTGCAACCATATGTTCACGCCCAAAGAGACGCCGCCCATCCTGCAAATGGATCTAACCACCCATTACGCCATGCTGGATATTAACGCCCGCGCTTATACCACACTGGTGCATGGGTACGGCCGTCAGATGGTGGCTCAGAATCATGGCGGCATCATCATTGTCTCCTCTCAGGCCGGGCTGCGCGGTACACCCTATACCGGCGCGTATTCGGCCAACAAAGCATTCCAGATGATGCTCGGCGAATCACTCTGGTATGAACTGCGGGATACCAATGTGGATGTCTTGGTGCTGGCTCCCGGTCTGACCAATACACAGGGCGACGCCCTGGCCGATTATCCCCAGGTCATGCTCATGGAAGTGGACCCGGTGGTAGTAGAAGCGCTGGATGGTCTGGGTAAAAAGCATCTGATCATCCCCGGCCCGGTGAACAAACTGTTCAACTTTGCCACCACCCACCTGATGACGCGCCAACAAGCCCTGATCACCAATGGCGACTTCATGGCCAGGGGGTTAAACAAACAGTAGCCAACAGCCTGATCAATTGTCACCTGATATGACGGGTTCTAAACGCGCCCAGGCCAGCCAGGCCCATGGGGAACTGGGCGCTTGTTCGATGAGGGTGAGGTAGGTGGACACGGCCGTGTCCTCATCCCCGCGCAGTTCGTAATAGTAGCCCAACAGGTAGGTGAGGTGTTCACGGTACGGCCGTGCCTCAGGGTCATCGGCGGGCAGGTAATCGAGCAGGTCGGTAATTTGGGTGGAGATGGTGGGATCGGTTTGGGCGAGTACGGCCGTGGATAATTCGTGCATATAATATGAC
>CAYXUZ010000206.1:6774-8570 GCA_964467705.1 uncultured Ardenticatenaceae bacterium
TATCAGTAGCGGAAAAATCAGCCAGACTCAGCCAGAGGGGCACTGGTTCAACACGATAAAATAAGTGCGGCGTAATAGCATTCACATCGTACGTGATTTCGTTGTCACAAGGGTCAAACGCCGGTAGAAACTTACCAGAATTATCTGCTGTGTACAATAGCACCACGGATGTTTTGGGCACCGTGCCTTCAGGACACTCTCTCAGATTTGTGACAAGAGCAACAACATCATCAATTCCATCGTTTGTCACATCAGTCGTCACAATATTCAAATCTATCAGTGTCTTGGCAACAATACCTTGTACCCAATTAAACTGCCATTGGCCATCAACTTCATCAAACATCACGCTACGAGGTTCGGCGAATTCCAATACACCAAACCATTCCAATGCCACATCTTCATCCAGGTTGATCAACTGGGCGTATTGGGTCTCGACTCCCTTATCTGCTAATACTTCTTCTGGTAATTCATCCACGTCAAGCAGGTAATTTTGAAGCAACTCCCTCAGAATGCGATCATAGTCGCAAATTGCTGGTTGATACAGCGCGTTATCGTCATAAGCGCCACTACCGCGACTGAGTCCAAACATGGCACCATTTGTCAAATAACGGCTAAAGTCGGTTTGCTCTAGTGAGGCAGAATTTTGGGTAAGTTGTCGGCAAAATTGCAACGGCCGTTCACCATATTGCACATAAACGTCTTGAATAACCTTCACAAAATCAGACTCATCCGACAATTGAAGAAGTTGATCGAGAATGGTCGTTGCTGTCTCAAAATCACCTATCTCAACATACGCCATGCCCAAATGGATCAATACCAACGCTTTATAGTTCGTATACCAGGTTGATGGCATCACCATGTCTGGATGTGACAAGGTGTGGGTCATCAATTCAATCCGTTCTGTTCTCATAATAGGTGGATAAGTTACTGTACGCCACAAATTACACTCAGGGGAATCGGGTGGTTCGTGGTTAATAAATTCATGCTGTGCTTCGCCATCTGGCCAGGTATAGATTGCCGACTCAGACCATTGACAAAATAATCCATGATCGTGGGTTATATCAGGCACATAAATGTCAAGGATTCCATCTTGATTTGAATCTTGGATCTCAACCCCTGTACCGGAGTAAAACGGCGCGATATTATTTAACAAATCAAGTTGTGCGATTTCCGTACTATCCCAAGTATAAATTCGTGTTTCCCAATGTGCATAGCTGCCATTACCAACCTCCACGACCTGCACAATTTCATTTAACCCATCACCTGTCAGATCATAGTTAGTTATTAACGGCTGCCAGGGATCATTGAAGTAGTACGTGGCAAACTCATTCCTTAACCAGTGATACTGTCCATTTTCATCAATAACAACCGGAATTAATGTGTTGAACCCATACAGTTCTGAAAATAATGATAACAGCCATTCCTGAATATCATCGCCGTTCAAGTCAATCGGCTGCCCCTGTACAGCATATCCAGAAAACTCAATCCGACTGTCTTGAGCCAACTCAATTTCAGCCTCATTCAGGTAACTTACAACACCTTGTTGCACAATCTCCATGAAAGAATCTGTCACCTCAGGATCTCGATAGTAATAAAAAAACGTTGGGTCTTGAATTACTTCAGCTATGGCCGATGAGCCAGCCGGGTAATATCTTTGCAGATCTGCGTTAATGAACAATGGGAACCAGGGCGATCCTTTAGATAAAAAGAGGTCAGCCAGCAATTGCGAATCAGGTGAACGTAATTTGTAATGAACATTTGGTTGGAACGGTATTTCTCCAAAGACAGGTGATGAC
>CAYXUZ010000206.1:8580-10604 GCA_964467705.1 uncultured Ardenticatenaceae bacterium
GTATCGGCGTTTGTGTTGGCAGGGAAGTGCTTGCTGGTTGCAGGGGTACAGTTAACAGGGTGGCAGAAGGAGTTGCCGTTTGTATCTGTATAACGGTCGCCGTTTGTTTGAAAAGAGCTGTTGGGGTCGGGACAACGGCCGTCTCCGTTGGCACCACACGCGGCGTCACCGTGACAACATCCTCCGGCGGCGCACAACCGGCTAAAGTCAGCCCACTTATCAGCAAAATCAGGAACCAGGAACGCATACCCACCCTCCACAATTCAATCAATACAAAGTTGCCGGATTATACACGGCCGTACCCTCATCCCCCACCTGCCCATCGTCGGCAAAGCGTCGTTTTTCGCCTGCCGTTAATTGGCCTAGAATACCGGCCTATGAGATTCAAACAAGCGCGCATCCTGACCATTTTATTGCTGGCGCTGGCAGTATTGGCGCTGTTGGGGCTGGGTGCACTGCGGGCGCGGCAGGCGTACCTGACACGCGGCATCCCGCCCGGCCTGCCCGAACCTACCCGCCACGCCCGGGTCACGTCCGGCCTCAACGTCTACCTGAACCAGTACGACGACGCCGAACTGGACGCTCAACTGGCGCAAATTGCCGACTTGGGCATCCGGTATATCAAACAGCCGTTTTATTACAGCGAAGAGTTTGATTGGGCGGAGGCAGATCGGCTGGTCACGGCCGTCGCCCAACACCCCCTCACCCTCATCCCCCTGCTCGACGGCGATCCACAAACCAGCTTCGCCCCGCCGCCCATCGCCGACTTTGCCGCCTGGGCCGGCCAATTTGCCACCCGTTATGGCGGCCAGGTACAGCATTACATCATCTGGGACGAGCCAAATCTGACCACGCATTGGGGCAACCGGCCGGTCAACCCCGCCGCCTACGCCGCCCTGCTCAACGCCGCCGCCCACGCCATCCGCACTGCCGACGGCGACGCCGTGATTGTGGCCGCGCCGCTGGCCCCCACCATCGAAACCGGCCCACAAAACCTGGCCGACCCTCTCTTTTTGCAGCAGTTGTATGAAGAAGGTGCGGCCGACGCTTTTGATGTGGTCGCCGCCAAACCGTATGGTTTCACCACCCCACCCACCAACCGCGACACCGACATCAACCTGACCAACTTCAACCGCGCCATCCTGCTACGCGAGGTGATGGAACGGAATGGCGACGGCGGCAAAGCGATTTGGGCGGGCAACTGGGGCTGGAATGCTCTGCCCTCTGATTGGGTAGGCAGCCCCTCCATTTGGGGCGAGGTGACGGAAATGGAGCAGGCCGAATACACCCTGGACGGCCTGAAACGGGCGCGGCAGGAATGGCCCTGGATGGGATTGATGTTCCTGGAAAACTGGCAGCCGGATGCGCCAGCCGATGATCCTGTTTGGGGATTTAGCATTGCCGGGCGGGAAACGGCCGCTGAACTGTCCCACTTCCTGCTCGAACAAAACCCCGGCGTGGCCTGGCCCGGCTTTCACTTTGCCAGCCCGAACGACCCGGCGCAGGTGTACGAAGGCAACTGGGAGTTTTCGCCCGAATTTGGGGCGGACATTGGGCAGCAGCCGGATGAGCAGTTGTGGGGCGACCGGGTGACGTTCACCTTTTGGGGCACGGATGTGGGGCTGCGGGTGCGCCGCGCCAATTTCCGCGCCCGGCTCTATGTGACCGTTGATGGGCAACCAGCCAACGCCCTGCCCCAAGATGAACACGGGGCCGCGCTTATCCTCACCGCCGCCGACCCCGCCGAGGATTACCTGACCATCGAACTGGTGGCTACCGGGCTGGAGCCGCGCCTGCACACGCTGGAAGTGGTAGCCTCGCGGGGCTGGGATCAATGGGCGCTCAATGGCTTCAGCGTGGCCTACCATCCGCCGGACCTGACCCTAACGCGCTGGTTGTTGGGGGGCACGGCCGTCCTCACCTTTATTCTCGCCCTCCTCACCAGCCTCAAAGCGGATTGGCCGGGCTGGTTCCGCCAGACGCGCGCCCGCTACCGGCGGCTGGATGATGGCTGGCAACTGGCG
>CAYXUZ010000207.1:0-6029 GCA_964467705.1 uncultured Ardenticatenaceae bacterium
CCAGTCTACCTTAAAGTCGCTGTTTTTTCTGTCCTAATTCTTTAGGCCATTATAGTTCGCTATTTCTGGATGATGATATGGTGACATTTCTGGTTGTACCAATAGAACCGCCTTTTCCACTCCAGGCAGTCCTGGACAAACTCGGTGAGCCGGAATTGCTAACGTTTTTTGAAGGTAGATATGAAGATGTTTACGTTATCTTATTTTACCCAAAAGAAAGAGTGTCATTTTTTGTTAGGTTAGCTGGAGAACCTGAAGCTATAACTGGTGAAAGTTTGGTAGAAAGTGTGGCTTATTATAGCGCCGAGCTTGCTCAAGATAGTTACTGTGTCATCGGGTATTTTCGTTGGGATGGGTTAGGAGACACATCCAAATATTCCTCCCAAAGTGATGAAGGGTTGTACATTGATAGGTTACCAGAAGAATGTTCCGAACATCCATAGCTAGGGCCTACATTTACTCTTGGTATGGCTGGTCTTCAAGACCGTGCCACATGTGCTTGCCAGTCACCAGCCGGTTCGCTCTTCGTCCAACATCTGCCCCTGTGTGCAACGGATGGTAGCAGATAAGCGGATGGCGGGGGTGCAGTAGATGGGGTGAAGGTTGGGTTTTGGAGGCACGGCCGTGCTGTCTGACGGCCGTGCTGTTTTGTGTGGTGGTGGTGTGGGGGTACGGCCGTACTCTCCCTGACGGTGGTGTTATTTTGTGCAATAATGGGGGAGGTACGGCCGTATACCGCCAACGTATGAAAAGCAAGGGGTATGGGGCACGGCCGTGACGTGGCGAAAAAGCAGGTTCCGGTGGGCAAAGGTGGGGCGGCGCGGCGGGGACACCGGCCGCAGCCACCACCACAGCAATCAGAAGACCGCGCCGCAGCAGGGGGGTGAGCAGAGTTCTACGCTTGAGTTTGCTCCGGGAACATTTAGCGGCCTAACCCCTGCATCTTTTGAAAATAGTATTTCCTCAGGAGTTCAGGTTGGTGATGAAGTAGCAGTAATTGATTGGGATGGCGTTAACCCTGGTAGTACTGAGGTTGTCTGGGCTAACGTCAAGTCTATTTCAACATATGATGGAGTACCGTCTCTGCAAGTTGATATAAATGTCCATCAAGGTGCATCTGGCGGTGGTGTCTTTTTTAATGGGGTACACATTGCTAATAATACAAACACAGGGTTATATGGCTCTTATTCTTGGGCAGCCATCAACCAATAATTTGCGCTTGAGGAGATCACAATAAAATGCGTATAAACTTGCTTAGAAGCTTTATGATTTTGGAATTGGTTTGGTTAAGCAGTTGTATACCAGCTGCCGTAATCGCGACACCTAGTCCTTTACCTGCTACTCAATCTCGACCAAATTTTGTGCTAGATACTCTTCCAAAAGAATCCCAAATTCTACACCTTAGTGAATTTGAGATTACTGGAGAACCTATAGAGTTGGTTGACAATTGGGAGACCGTAACAGCTTTCTCTTCTCAGATATGTATAAAAATAGATAATTACGCGCAGGTAGGTGATGACTTTTCGGATTCTTTTGAAATAGTCGATCGAGTTACATTACAGGTTGACGACAAACCAGTAGATGAAATTGGGGCTACCGGAGTGACTCTTGAGGCAATTAGAGTTCTTGATTCTAACGGTCAAGTATTAATGGAAGGAATTGGCCCAAAGCTAATTTGTGGAAAGGTAAATTTGCAGACGGGTAATCATGAAGTATTTTTCCAGTTTCGCCAAACAACAGGGAACTTGTTGCAATACCAATGGGTTTTTGAACTGATTGAATAGTTCATTTTCCCGATGAGGTGCTGTCTTTTTGGGGTCGGCGTGTCACGGCCGTACCCCGCCGCACTCTATTCCCTTATCGGCCATCAGCCCATTTTCGGCCGGTTTCCTCTGCTGAGGCATGGTCTTCCGGGTTTGGTGTGGCCGGTGTCCACACCGCACCACATGTGCCTGCCAGTCACCAGCCTGTTTGCCAACGGTGGGTGTTGGTTTTTCGCCCGGCATGGCTCGCTGTGCGCAACGGATGGTAGCAGATAAGCGGATGGTGAGCGTGGTGTAGATGGGGTGAGAGGGAGGTTTTTGGGGCACGGCCGTGCTGTCTGACGGCCGTGTTGTTTTGTGTGGTGGTGGTGTGGGGTACGGCCGTCACCCCCTCACCTGCTCACCCCCTCACGATACACCGGCTGGTACATCTGGTTTTGCATGAAGGTGAGCAAATTGGCCGGCCGGGGCACAGTTGCCAGATCATGGGCATAGGCGATTTCGGCAACGGCCGTGGCAATGTGTGCCGATACTTCCCGAATCCGTTTCAGCGAGGGGTAAATCAACCCCGCCGCCAGGTCATCCTCGGTCACTAACTGCGCCAGCGTTTGCGCCGCTGCCAGGAACATATCATCCGTCACGTGCCGTGCCCCCGTGGCGACTACGCCCAACCCCACACCGGGGAAGATGTAGGAGTTGTTGCCCTGACCGGGGATGTAGGTACGGCCGTTGAGTGTCACCGGATCAAACGGGCTGCCGCTGGCAAAGATGGCCCGGCCGTCCGTCCAACGATACGCTTCTTCGGCCGTACATTCGGAGTTCGCCGTGGGGTTGGAGAGGGCAAAAATGATCGGCTTTTCATTCAGGCGGGCCATCGCCTCTACCACCGGCTGCGTAAACATGCGCGGCATCCCGGACACACCAATAATGGCCGTCGGTTGTAATGCCTCCACCGCTTCCAGGAAGGTGCGCAGCGGCGCGTGTTGGTGGGCGTAGGGTAATTTATGTTCCGCCAGATCGGTGCGGCCCGATTCCACCAGGCCGCGTGAGTCCACAAACCAACATTGCTGCCGGGCGGCAACGGCCGTTGTCCCCTCTTGCATCATCGCCGAAACCACCAGATCAGCAATACCAATACCCGCTTCACCCGCCCCTAAAAAGAGCAGCCGTTGGTCAAACAATTTACCGCCGGTCAGCCGCAGCGCGGAATACAGCCCGGCCAATGCCACCCCCGCCGTGCCCTGAATGTCATCATTAAACGTGCGGTACTGCTCCCGATATTTGTGCAGCAGACGGAAGGCGTTCTGGTTGGAGAAATCTTCAAACTGAATGAGGGCATCGGGAAAACGGGCGGTCACGGCCGTCATAAACTCATCCACCAGCGCATCATACGCTTCGCCGCGCAGCCGTTTTTGGGGCAGCCCAATATAAAACGGGTCATCCAGCAGCTTTTGATTATTCGTACCCACATCCAGCGTCACCGGCAGCGTCGTGGCCGGGTCAATACCCGCGCAGGCCGTATACAACGACAATTTGCCCACCGGAATCCCCATACCATGCGCTCCCAAATCACCCAACCCCAAAATCCGCTCCCCATCCGTGACCACAATCACACGCACATCATCATGCGGCCAATGGGTCAAAATCTCGGCAATCCGCCCCTTATCCTCAGCCGAAATATACAGCCCACGCGGCCGACGGAAGATATTGCCAAACTCCAGGCACGCCTGCCCCACCGTCGGCGTGTAGATAATGGGCATCATCTCCATCAAATTGTCCAGCACCACCCGGTAAAAGAGCGCCTCGTTACGGTCTTCCAAACTGAGCAAAAAAACATATTTTTCCAAATCATTGGGCTTCTTATGGAAGTTGCGCAGCACCCGTTCCGCCTGCAAATCTTGTGTCAGCACGCGCGGCGGCAGCAGTCCACGCAGTTGATATTGTTCGCGCTCCACCTCGGTAAATGCCATGCCCTTGTTGTGAATGGGATCATGCAGCAGGTCAACGCCGGTGGGAAACGGCCGTGACCCTTTCTGTTGTGTACTCTCTATCTGGTTCATTATCAAGCCTCCATCATGGGAAATATGCAGTTCAATCTGGAAGGATAATAACGGGGAAGGGGGCACGGCCGTTATGCCCTTTAGCCCCTTTTTCCCGTGAGGATTGTCACTCCCTGTCTCGTGACACCTGACACCTGACACCTGACACCCATCACCCTGCCCACATATCAAACATAAACATCGTCGCCATCACCCCCATCAACAGCACACTGCCAATCGTCCACACCCGGTCAAAAGCCGGCCGACGCCCCCACTCACTCAAAAACAAAAAAATCGGCGGCGCCGCCAACACATACCGATGCATCCCCTGCGCCGGCCCACTGGTAAACGACAAAAACACCACCAACAACCCAAACCACGCCAGGTCAGGATACTTCCGCAAACCGGCAATACAGGCCGTAAACGCCAAAACAATCGCCCCAAACTCCACCACATAATACGCCGTCGCCTGCGGATTACTGCCAATCATCGCATAAAACGCCTCACGCCACGCCCCATACGTACTCGCCAACGAAAGCAAACCACGCCCAAAAAACGCCTCTTCCACCCGGCTAAACGCCATTCCAAAATAAGAGAAGCGCCAGACCACAAACGCCAGCAGCGGCGCAAACACCACCAACGCCTGCCCAATCGCCCGCCACGGCAGCCCCCGAAAATAAATCTGCCGCCACTCCATATCCAATTCCAGCCACTCCCCATCCCGCACCCAAGACATCAACAAAGGAACCACCAACACCACCCCCGCCGCCCGCGTAAACGTCGCCAACACCGCCAGCACCACCGCCCATCCCCTATGCCCCCGCCGCATCAGCAACAGGCTGGAAAACGCCAACCCCAAAAACAACCCCTCCGTATATACCACCGACAGAAAAAACGCACTGGGAAAGATGAGCAAATAAAAAGCCGCCCGCAAACCACCTTCCTCCCCCAGTTCCTCCCGCCCCAACTCAAACAAAGCCGCCACCCCCGCCAGCGTCCCCAACAACGAAATGACCACCCCCGCCAGCGAAGCGGCCGCAATCGGCGTCAGCCCGGTCAACGCGAACAAAGGGGTCAACAACCGCATCACAAACGGATAGAAGGGAAAAAAGGCATAATTCAGGGGGATGCCAGGGCGCACACTACCCACCATCTCCGGGATCACAAAAGGCCAAAAGCCCGTACCGCTGCGCACCGTGCCAAATGACTCACCCACACGATCCACATATGGGTCCTCATACCCCCCCAACGCAATCGCCAGATAATACTCCGAATCCCAGGACACCTGCCGATTCAGAAACGGCTCCTGCAAATAAAACTTGGCGTCTTGCGCCCCACCCAGGCGGGTAGACTCGGCCGTCCAACTCAGTGCCCGATCCGGCCGCAACACCGTAAAACGGGCAGGCACATACAGATGGTACGCCAGCATGATAATGGCCCACCCCAACCAGATCATCACCACAGTGCGTTTTGTCGGTGTGAAACTCATCGGTAAGCTACCTCTCTGCGCCGGTAATCAGCAGATTGCGCATAAAGTAACGCTGCGAAAAAAGCAGCACCAGCACCGGCACAATCATAATAAGCAAGGCGCTGGCCTCAAGCTGATTGATGATAGGGGATAACGATTGAAAGCTCTGGATACCAAAGGACATCGGTATCAGATCACGCCGGGCACTCAGGTAAAGGGCGGCCTGGCGTGTCTCATTCCAGATGTAGAAAAAATGGAGCAGGGAAACGGTAATCACCACCGGCCAGGATTGCGGCAAAATAACGGAGAACAAGGTGCGAATTGGCCCCGCGCCATCCAGCATAGCCGCTTCGTCCAGGTCTTTCGGAATACTCTTGAAATTCTGGCGCAGCAGGAAGATATACACCGCGTTACCAAAGAAAAACGGGACGATGAGCGGCAGCCAGGAACCATCCCATTCCAACACCTGTACAAAAAGGTAGTAGGTAGGGATCAAGGTAACGTTTTCAGGGATGAGAATAGTGGCAATCATCAGGTAAAAGAGGAAATTACCACCCGGCAGCGGAAAACGGGCAAACCCATAGGCCACCACAATCGAAGAGAGTATGACTCCTATTTCTGTAATGAGCGCCAACAACAACGTATTTTGGAGCATTTGTGGCAGCCGTAAGGAATCGAACAGCAGCCGGAAGTTTTCCAGCGTCCAATGCACTTCATAAACGCCGATTAGCGCACGCCAGTTACCTTGCCATTGAATCA
>CAYXUZ010000207.1:6039-10581 GCA_964467705.1 uncultured Ardenticatenaceae bacterium
GACCGGCTTCAGGGTTTTGGGGGTCTATAAATTCGCTGCTGGTACGGCCGGGGGCCACCAGGGCCAACTGACGCATCTCCTCTCCAAAGGGGACGTTGTAAACCATGCGGTCTCTGCCTTCATATTCAAACCGCACCTGCCGCGCGGGGTAAGGTGGCGCATGGCGGTCACGTAGCTGGGCGCTTTCCATGAAGGAAGCAGAAACGATATAGAGCAGGGGAAAAAGGTAAACAAAAAGGAGTGTAAATACGAACAGGTTGAACAAGGCAGTTCCCAATTTTTCCCAACGGCGCAGGCTGAGATAGGTTTGGGGGGTAGCCGGTTTGCTGAGAATGGTTGGTGTTGGTTTGTGCATCATGGTTATTCCTCTCTATCAGGGTAGTAAACCCAACGCCGGGAGGTGGAGAAGAGAATGATCACCACCACCATGACAAAAACAAAAAATACCCAGGCCAGGCTGGCCGCATACCCTAATTGCCATTCTTCAAATATCCATTGGCTAATGTAGCCATTAAAAGGAGAGCCACCACCGCCGAAGGTGTTGCCGCGATCAAGCAGGATGACACCGCCAAAGACAGCGATGAGGTTAATGACCAGGGTGAAGAAGATGGCGGGGGTGGTTATGGGCAGGGTGATGCGGAAAAACCGCGTTAACGGGCCGGCGCCGTCTACGCGGGCGGCTTCTTGAATTTCGGAGGAGACGCTTTGCATGGCTGCCAACATGATGAGCATTCCGGGACCGATGGCCCAGAGGGAGTTGATGGCGGCCAGAAAGGCGAAGAGTGAGTCAGAGTAGAGGTCGTTGAAGCCGGTGAGGCCCAACGGCCGTAAAATAAACCGATTCAACCAGCCAATATTCGGGTCGGCAAAACCAAACCACATAAAGGCTATGGCCACGCTGGGGATGATGCTGGGCAGAAAGAAGAGGGTGCGCAAGGCGGTGCGGGCTTTGAGCCGGGGGCTGTTCAGCAATGCAGCCAGCCCAATGGAAGCCGCCAGTTGTAAGGGAATGGTGCGGATGGCCGAGTTGAGGGTAAAGGCCAGCAAAAAGCCGACGGCCGCATCATCCAAAATTCGGGCATAGTTTTCCAACCCCACAAATTGGGTTTCGTCCGGTTCCAGCAGGTAAAAGTCGGTAAACGACAGGCCAAACGAGGCCAGAATGGGCAGAAACTTAAACAAGAAGAAGCCGATCAGCCAGGGGGAGATGAGCAGCAGACCGGTCGTTTTGTCATACCCCAAACGAAAACGGCGTCGTTTGCTCACAGCAGGTTGTTTGATCTGTTCGATGTGCATAATTTTTCGCGTGAGACATCCGATTTCTTGAAGAAATCGGATGTCTGGTGGCAGCTAGTCTTCAATCTCTCTCAACACCTTAAAAGCCATATCATCTTCAAAATCCGGCAGGGCAACGACACACGGTTCAGCGGCCAGACACTCCACCGTGAAGGAGTCCAGGTAGATACCCTGCCAGGTGTCATACGGCCGTATCTCATACTCCCCCGCCCCCATTCCGGCAATGGACATGGTGACACCCGACCGCACCGTCTCATCCGCCCGCACCTCTTCAATGGGCGCGCCTTCCAGCGCAAAATCTTGCACCCAAAACAGCCCGCCGTCAGCGCCAATGACCCCCCAACCGCGTACTGCCGGGTCGCTGCTGGTGAGGGTCACGGCCGTTGGCCGCCACTGCGCCAACGGCAAATCAGCCACAAACGTCCCCAGCCGGGCCATGTCCGCCAACATCTCCGGCGACATACGCATCCACGAGCCGCCGCTATTCCATTCGGCCGGCGTCATGGCCGCCCCCGTGGCCAGTGCCGCCCAGATCGCGTGGTGAAACAACTCCGGGTAATAGGTGTTGCCCGTCACGCCAAACTCCCCCACCCAATTCGGCTTTTCCGCCCGCGCAAACATCAGGCCCGTCCAATCGGCCAACACCTGCGCCGCGCCGATAGCATCATTGTCAAAGTCATATAAATGCACCTGCGGCGCGTCCATGGCTAGATGCCCTGCCTCCCAATCCACATCCCCGGATCGGCTGGCGGTCGTTGGGTGACGGTAAGGATCGTTTTCCACAAAATAAGCGTTCACCCGCTCATGCCAGGGGTCGGTCTGGTCATACGCATTGGTGCCGTTGATTTCGGAGACGGTTTGCCACATGCCAACGGCCGTGCTGTAACCCCAGCGAGCAATGGTGTAACGGTACAAATTCTCCTGCCACGCCCACGCCTCGTCATCGGTGAAAAAGGATTCCAGATCGGTCAGTTTGTTAAAGCCATTATTCACCCAATTGCCCGTGTCCCAATCGTGGGTATCATCACGCAGTTGTGGATGGTCCCAAATGGTGAAGATGAGAAAGATGCCTTTGGCTTCGGCGTCTTTCACCACCGTATCAATCAGCGCCAGATTGGAGACGGAGTAATCATCATAACTGCTGTTGACCGGGGACATGCTGTAAAGCGGCCACCAGACCACATAATTCTCACCTGCCTCCACCATGTCATTAAAGAGGCCCACCCCCCTGTCCACATTGAAACCGTCAATGAGAATGTTCAGCGCGTCGGCGTGGCCCAGGCCATAAAACGGTGTGCCGTCATGGTAAACCAGGTAATGGCCGCTGTAATCGGGATTCACCCAGTTGCCCGCTTGCAGCCAGCCATGGTGATCAGACGGCGTGACGCTGAACGTTCCCTCGGCCGGGAAGCTCATGCCATTGACATCGGTGAGCAACAGTTGGTAACGCCAGTCTCCTTCTTGCGACGGAGTGAAACGCAGCCGCCACGCCTCTTCGCCGTCCCAAAAACCGGGCACACGCATTTCTGAGCCATCGGGAGCCACAAAAATGCCGTCCAGGGCCACTTCGCGGGCGTCGTAGGGATTGCTGTATTCGGCCGTCAACTCTACCACCATTTCCAGCGATTCATAGCGGGGTAACGTGGGGCGGTCGAGCGTCACGGCCGTAATCGCCGGTAAATTTTCGGCGACTGTGGGTGTGGGGGCTGTGGTAGACGTGGCGGCAATCGTGGGCACGGCCGTTGCCCGTTCCGCCTCCTCGCCACATGCCACCAGCAGCACGGCCGTGACCCCCAACAGTAATAAACCATAAACAACTTGTTTCCGACAATTCAGCATTTTCCATTCTCCTCATCCCAGGTCACCTATCCTGAAAACAATCAAAGATTGCGCAGATTTCACCGATTAGAAAATCTGCGTAATCTGCGCAATCTTTGATTTTCATTTATTGCTTTGTGTGCAAATTTTCGGCCAGAAAAGCATTGATGATCTCGTTGATTTCCGCCTGCGTAGGGCTGGCGTTCGCCCCCGCCAGGCTATGGTCGCCGCTTTGCACGATGACCAACGTAGACGGCACACCAACGGCCGTCAGCCGTTCATGCAAAATCTCGCTCTGCGCCACCGGCACAATGCCATCATTATCGCCGTGCAAAATGAGAAAGGGCGGGTCATCGGCCGTGATGTAGGTCACCGGGCTGGCGGCAGCCATCTCCGGCGATCCATCTCCGGCTAGCCCCCCAAAAGCATAATATACGGCCGAGTTCGTACCCCCCGGTAAACTGACAGTAAAATCAAACAGCCCGGCCAAAGTGATCACCGCCTGCACCCGGCTCGGCTCGCGGACCTCGGCGGCGAGCCCGCCGACAGGTGCGGGCGGCGGCGGGCCCGCCGCCGGAGCCGGCGCGGGCGGCGCCTCGGCGTCCCCCTCGGCTTCGGCCCAGCCGAGCACGTCGGCCTTGACGATGCGGCCGCCGGGGCCGGTTCCACTCCGCCCGGCCAGCGAGATGGCGCGCTCGGCGGCGATCCGGCGGGCGACCGGCGAGGCGACGGCCCGCCCGCGCTCGGGCTGGGGGGCGGGGGCGGGCTGCGCCTGCTCGGGCGCCGGCGGTGCCTCGGGGGCGGCGGCCGGAGCCGGAGCCTCGCCGGCCGGAGCCTCGCCGATGTAGGCGATCGGCTCGCCGACCGCCACGGTCTCACCCTCGCCGGCGACGATCGTCAACGGCCCCTCGAGGTCGGACTCGTAGACCATCGTGGCCGCGAGTCCGGTCTGGAACGGGTCGCCGGTGTAGGTGAGCGCGGGCCCGCGGATCGCGGTCACGCGCGCCGGGGCAGTCATCAGCGGGCCGTGGTCGACGCGCCGTCGCCCGACGGCCGGGCGAGCTGCGGCTGCGGCGCGAGCTTGGCGGCCTCGTCCACCCAGCCGCCGCCGACCGCCTGGAACACGTTCACGAGCTGGGTATAGCGCTCGGCCTGCGATCGGACCGCGGCGAGCTCCGCGCCGAAAAGCTCGTTCTCGGCATAGAGGACCTCGAGGTAACCGGCGTAGCCGTTGTCGAACCGCAGCCACGACAGCCGCGCGTAGTCGCGCAGCGCCGTCACACGCCGCGCCTGGGCCTCCGACTCCGTGCGCTTCTTCACCGTTCCGACGAGTGCGTCGTTCGTCTCCCGGAACGCGTTGAGGATCGTCTGC
The DNA here is from genome assembly GCA_964467705.1 of uncultured Ardenticatenaceae bacterium. Classification (GTDB taxonomy): domain Bacteria; phylum Chloroflexota; class Anaerolineae; order Promineifilales; family Promineifilaceae; genus CAADGU01. The sequence goes on from CAYXUZ010000207.1 coordinate 10,526, forward strand.
TGGTAGAACGCGAGCACCTCGCGCTGCCCGCCTTCGGCCGTCTGCACCTGGCCCTC
>CAYXUZ010000208.1:0-10521 GCA_964467705.1 uncultured Ardenticatenaceae bacterium
CTACTTTTTGCAAACGCTCATCTGTACCACTCTTTTTTACAGGCACGGGTCGGGTTGGTTTGGGCAGGTAGAGCGCGCCGGGCAGGTCTTGGTTGTTCTCGGTGTGTGGGCTTTTCAGTTGACAGCCTCGCCCATCTGGCTCAATCATTTCCGTTTTGGCCCCTTTGAATGGCTCTGGCGTTCGCTCACCTATTGGCAGTGTCAACCGCTGCGCCAGGTACAGGCTGTTCAGGATTAGTGTACTTGTGTTGTCGGACGATTGCCCCAATCGCCCGACAACCGCTTACCGCTCCGGTGGTACATAGTCGGCGATCTCGTCGCCGTAGAGGATGTGGTAACGGTAGCCCTGTTCGGTCAGGAAACGCTGGCGGTTGGCGCTGAATTCCTGGTCTTTGGTGTCTTTGCTGACCAGGGTGTAAAAGTAGGCCAGCGTGTTTTCTTGTTTGGGGCGCAGGATACGGCCGAGCCGCTGCGCTTCTTCCTGGCGACTGCCAAAGGTGCCGCTGATTTGAATCATCACATTGGCTTCGGGCAGGTCAATGGCAAAGTTGCCCACCTTGCTGATGATGAGGGTTTTGAGACGGCCGTCGCGAAACGCTCCCAACAACTCCTGCCGCTTTTTTACCGGGGTCTTGCCTGTAATCAGCGGGAAGCCATACCGGCTTTGCACCTCTTCCAACTGCCCCAGGTACATGCCAATAATCAAGACGTTATCGCCAAAATGACGGGCCAGCAGCCGGTCTAACACTGTGAGCTTCTCCGGGTTTTCGGCAGCAATGCGCGCCTTTTCCTGCTCTTCGGCCACCGCATAGCTGACGCGGGTTTCTGGCAGCAGCGGAATACGCACTTCGGTGACGTGGGCGGTGGCAATCCAGCCCTGTTTTTCCAGATCGCGCCAGGGCACATCATACTTTTTGGGACCGATGAGAGAAAACACGTCTTCCTCCTGCCCGTCCTCGCGCACCAGTGTAGCCGTCAGCCCCAATCGCCGCCGCGCCTGCAATTCGGCCGTGACGCGAAAGACGGGCGCGGGCAATAAATGAACTTCATCGTAGACAATCAGCCCCCAATCTCGCTCATTAAAGAGGGAGAAGTGGGGATGTTCTTCGTGCAAGGGCAGGTTACGGCCGCGAGTGCCCCGTTTACGGAAGGTCATCGTCTGGTAGGTGCTGATGGTGACGGGTTTGATGCTCTTGCGCGAACCGGTATATTCGCCAATTTGTTCAGGGGACAGGCTGGTCTTGTCCAGCAGTTCGTCAATCCACTGACGGGCGGCAACCGTACTGGGGGTGAGGATGAGGGTGCTGGTTTGCAACTGGTTCATCACCGCCATGCCCACCATGGTCTTGCCCGCACCGCAGGGCAGGACGATGACGCCGCTGCCGCCGCTGGCGCTGCCCTGGGCGTGGAAAGTGGCGGCAGCTGTGTATTGGTAGTCGCGCAGTTTGAACGGTTTGTTTTGTTGGGTGATGGGCCGCAGGGTAAAGGTCAGCGTCTCCCCGTCTACATAACCGGCCAGGTCTTCGGCGGGATAGCCGATGATGACCAGGGCTTGTTTGATGTGGCCGCGCCGCGCCGGGTCCATGCACAAGGTACAATGGTCGAGTTGGGTGGCAATATACGGCCGTAACTGTTTATGTCGTACCAGTTCCATGATGATCAACGGATCGTTGGCTACCAACAGCAGGTCATTGTCCTGCCGTATTAGCTTCACCAACCCGTAACGGCCAATGTAGTCGCGGATGTCGTGGCGCACGTTGTCCGGCAGGGGGTATTTAGCCAGCTCTTCCAGCCCGGCCAGAATGGCCTCGGCCGTCAGCCCGGCGGCAGCTGCGTTCCACAGGCTTAACGGGCTGATGCGGTAGGTGTGAATGTATTCGGGGCTTTTTTCCAGTTCGGCAAAACGAGCCAGCAAATCCCGCCCTTCCGGGTAACGGCCGTTGTCTACTTCTAACAACACCGTACTGTCGCCTTGCACAATGAGGGGGTTTTGGGGGTTGTACATACTCATTCTGGAGATTGGGAGATTAAGAGATTGAGCAATCTCTCAGTCTCCCAATTTCTTAATCTCATTTCTTTATTCCTTCTTCAATTTTTATACCCCGTTCCGCCAGCAGGGTGTGGACGGTCTCTTCATGCAGTGGGTGAACAATGGCCAGGGCACGGTTGGGGGCGTTGAAGGGGGCCAGGTATTGGCCCAGTTCGGCGTCTTGCACCAGTTCATCGCGGGTGGGGACATCCTTAAACTCGATCAGGGTGAGCGTTTCCTGGCGGGCGTTGCCGTAATAATGGCTCCACGCCTTCAATTTAATCACCAGTGCCTCTGGCAATGGGCCGCTGTGGATGGCCGACAGGGAGGCCAGCAGTTTTTCCAGCCCATCCTTGCCGGAGATGTTCGCTTTCACCTGGGTGGGCGTCAGTTCACGGCCGTGCCCCGTCTCCACACTAAGCGGGGCAATGATGCCCTGGGCGTAAATGCTGGGGGTGCGGTGGGTGTAGGTGACACGGCCGTCGCGGTCAATGATGATACTGTTGGGGGCAGCCATAACGCCGCCCAGAGTGCGCAGCGGCGGCCAGCCGGCCTGTCGTAAAATACCAGCCAGGTGGTCGCCTTTTTGTTTAGACAGGAAAACGGTGGGCGTGGCGCGGCGGACCGCGCCGGTTAATACCGGTTCTAGCTGGTCGGCAACATCCGGGACGGCCGTTTCCAGCAGGGAGACGTGCTGGCGAATGGTGATGCGCTGGTGCAGCGCCTCCCACTCTTCCAGGCTGCGGCGTATATTTTGCGGCAACGGCTGTTTGCTGATGCTTTCCAGCCAGGTAATGACCCGCGCCACCGGCCACTCGTTCTTCTGGCCGTTATACACGCTGGCGCGGTTGATCTCATAGGTGATCACATGGTCGCCTTCTTTGATAGCGCGGGCAAAGTGATCAAGCGCCAGCAAAATCTCGTCGTCAAAGGGGGCCATGACGACAATTTCAAAGTTGGGCTGCACGACCACGTTGCCCTCGCCGGTTGCAAATTCCGGCTTTGGCCCCAGGCCCAGCAGCCATTCCCCCATGGGCGTCAGGCGGTAGCCATCTACTTTCTGGTTGCCGTTCAAATCTACGGGCGGTTTTTGCATGTAACCCAAATCTACCAGCCCCATCCAGTGCAGCGGCCCGGCGATGACGTGGTTGATCAGGTCGGCTTCCACTTTGTTCCAGCCCTCTTTTTCATCTTTGAAGTTGCCGAAGGTGACGCCGTAGGGGTTGTTGCTACCTTCATAAGGAAGAGAGGTGTAACTGCCATAATAGCTCCAGCGGCTTACTTTGCGCTCTTTGATGAAGAAGCCGTACTCTTCGCTTTTAATGGTGTCAATCAACTCAGAGGCGCTGACCCAACCTGTACTCATTTGGGTGATGTGGCGGACAATCGCTTTGCGCACATCTACCAGCCCTTTTGGGGCAAAGTCGGTGCGGCTGCCTCGCTGAAAATGGCGCAGGTTGGGCAGTTCGTACCAGGCGCCTTCATCTTGCCAGGCGCGGAAAGCCAGTTCGGCGCGGTCAGCCATATCCATTTGCCAGAACCGGGAATTAGGCACGGCCGTCAGCCCTTCACTGGCATATCGTTGCTGTGCCAGTTGTACTTTGGGCAGCAGGCCACGCAGGAAGTAGAGACGGCCGTTATCCGTCTCTTTTTTGCCACTGCCCAGGTCGGTGGGGAAGCTCATCTCGGCGGCAATCGCTTTCAGGTCATCTTTGTACAACTGGTTTTGGGTGGTGAGGGGCAGTTTGCCTTTGCGGCGCAGGTAACGGCCGTAGCGCCCCAAATCGCGCAAAAACGTCTGGCTGGAGCCACGAACGATCTGCGTCGGTTCGATGGCCGCCGGGTTGGGCAGTTCAGGCAGGGTGATGCTGTCCAGATAGGGTTGGATGTACTCAGGTAAGAGGATGGTACGGCCGTGCAGCCAATCCAGCGTGGTGCGGCTGTCTTCCAGAGGGCGCTGGCTAAAAACCAGCCCTTTGCGCGCCAGCCCGGCCAGCAAATCTTCAAACGAAGGTTTGCCTTTGTATTGGGGGTCGGCGGCAAAAGTGGGTTGGCGCTCGCCGTCCACAAGAATCACATGGGCAGACGGCCGTGACTTTTGCAGCAAATCGGGGTGCAGGGAGAGCAGTTGTCGCAGCCGGAACTGGTTGACCTGACCTTTTTTCTGGCGCAAATGCGCCAGCACAATTTTCTCCGGCTCGCTTAACTTGTTGAGTTCGCGCTGCACTCGCTGTGGCCGGGCAAATTCGGCTGCCAACCAGGGCACATTAGCACTTTTGCCTGTTTTAGGCTGTTTGCCCAGCCCCAGCAGCATCTCTTTAATGGTGTTGGCATTGTAGCCATCCAGAATCGCTTCTAATTTCATGAGTGTCATAATAACGTGGTTCGTAGTTGGCGATTTATCGCCTTCTGACGGCACTCAAGCGCCTGCTACAAACCAGGTTGATCATCAGCTAACTTCCTTTGTCAGGCGAGGCGTATACCCGCGCCCTCCCAGCCGACCGAGCAAGGTGTCTACCATTTCCGGGCGAACGGCAATCAGGCGATGGGAAAATTCATGCACCAGACAACCTTCCAGCAAACCGGCGGCGCGCAGTTCTGCCAGCGCCATGTCGTCGCTAAACTCAATCACGGTCAGGTCGTCATAGAGGTGGGCCAGGCCAAAACGTCGGTATACCTCTTCCAGATACTCCAGACTGGCATCCGGCAGTCGCCAGCCTGATTCCAGAAAGAGGCGGTTGAGAGTGTCTGGCGACTCCCCGGCGATAAATGCTTTTTCCAGGCCGGCGCCATCCAGGCGGTAGGTGAAGGGTTGTTTGGGCACGGCCGTGCCCAACTGCGTCATCAGCGCCAAAAAACCACCCATTTCGTAGCCAGGCGAAATTTGCACGGTGCGGTCATCCAACCAGATGGCTTCACCGGGAGAGGTGCTTTGCGGTACGGCCGTGTCTGGCGCAAATGGCGACAGCAAAAAGCGACCGGTGTCCGTCAGCCGAAAGGCGGCCACATCATCCGGGCTGCCGCGCAGTTCCACCATGTTCATCCAGTAAAGCGGCCCACAAATAGAGGCGTGCACCATCTCGCCGCTGCTCTTGAGCCAGTCGCCCTCTTTGTCTGGATTGAGCGGTTTGTCTCCCTGCCGGAAGCCCCATGCCTCTGGCGTCAGCAGCGTGTAGTAGAAGTCGGCCTGCATCTGGAATATGTCGCGCACAAAGTCAGACAGGCTAACCCATTCATCCTGCCGCTTACTATCTTCCGCCAGGCCACGCAGCAAGCGGAGCAACGTCTGCCGCGCCAGAGCTAATTCCATGGGCAGCGCCTGATAGGGCACTTCAGCGTCGGCCAGCCGCCAGACGGCCATACCCGGCGTCTTGTTGAGAACGGCGCGGATCTCCCAGGTATCGGCGACGTTGACGCCCCACACCCGGTAAAGGGTACTTAGCAGTTGTTGGCGGGGCAGGCTGACGAGCATGTTCCACTTTTCCGGCGCAAGCGTCACGTTGCGCTGGTCATCCATCATCACTACCTGTAGCCCTTGCAAGAGGGTGATGATCCAGTCCAGGAGGTGTGGGTGGCCTACGGCCGTGACCAATGCCGACCCTGACTTCTCATCTATCAGCCGCTGGCGAAAGGGCACAGTCAGCGTATGCGGCCGGTAAAAGGCGGTGTACATGTTGTAAGCCGGTAGTTTCTTGACTTCTTGCGGCAGGTAGGGCCAGTTGCCCACCCAGGGTGAGGAGTGCCCCTCCGGTTTTATCTCACCTTCGCGCGGCGTGAGGCGCAGCGCCCCACCCGCGGCCAGGTAATGGGCCACCTGTTCCACGTTTTCCAGGAACGGCCGTGCCGCCGGTAGGCTGCGTTTCAGCAGCGAAATGGTTGCCTTGCGGCGCGGGATGAGGGCGATGGACGGTATCAGGCCATCGTGCAAATTGAGAATCGGATGATGGTGTGGCTCATGGCCATGGCTGCGACAGCGGTAAATCAGGCCATATTCTTCCATCTCGCGCACCAGCGGCGCGACGGGGGTTTTTTCGTTCAACACGGAGCGCCAAACGAATTCCCACTGGTTTTGATAAATGGTGTTGTTGATGTTGTAGAGGGTGTGTGTGGCCGACAGCAGTTGGCGCGTTTTGTCGGAGAGACCCGATAGCAGATACGGGTCTTCCCGCGCTTCCAGCAGTAGGGTCTGCATTTGCTCTACCAGGGCATCTTTGGCCACGCCGCTCAGCCGCCAACCACGTCGCTGCGCAATCTGGCGTAACTCTTTCACTGTCAACTGCCGTAGGGCTTGCTCAAGCTGTTCCTCTTCCTCTTCACGCGCCTGCTGTACCAATGCCACTAGATCGGCCGGAAAATCTTCTTCGTCATCCCACTCTTCATCATCCCACGCTTCGTCGTCATCCCAGTCGTCGTCATCCCAATCATCGCCATCATTACCAGAGAAAAAGCGGTCTATCATACAAACTCTTCCCATACCCTATATTTTTAGTTTGTTGAGGTACTACTCTATTGCAGCTTTGCCAACACTGCCCACAAATTGCCTGATCTCTAATGCTCTTTGTAAACAGGCAACAATTATACGAATGATGCACGTTCATGGGTAATCCGTGTCGGTCTGCTGTTGCAAACTGGTGACATCTGTCATTACAAGGAGGGGAAATGATCACTTGACCACCTTGTCAGCAAAAGTGGAAGATCACACCAACGTTTTGTGAGTTAGGCTGTATTCTCACCTTGCTGCCCACATCCCCGCCACAGGTGACGGCCGATGGCCTTTTTGAAACCTGGAGAACCCCATGACCACCATTTCCCTGCCTTTGCCCATGTTATATGCAGATCATCATGTGCTGGCGGTGCGCCAGTTGTTGCTGGCTTTGCCCGGGGTGAGTGATGTGTACGCCAGCAGTGGCTTTCAGATTGTGGAAGTGTCATTCGACGAGTCGCAATTACCCCAAGAAAAAATCGAGACGGTTTTGGCCGAAGCCGGTTATCTGGCAGAGCTGCCGGTGGCCGTGGAGTTTGGCAGCAGTGCGGCGTTTGAAAGGGGCAAACCGTTTTTCCGCCACACGGCCGTATTCCCCCAAACCGACCGCACCATCACCTTTGCCCAGGATGTGCCCGAAGTGGCACGGCCGTTGTGGCCCTGCCCTGGTCTGAATCAGTAATCGGTTTGTAGTAGGCGATAAATCGCCTACTACAAACGAATCCTAAGAGAGAAAATCATGGCGAAGAAAATGCGAACCCCCGAAGAGCGCACCATTGACCCGGCGGCCCAGCAAATGCTCATCTGGGCAGATGAATTGGACATAGGCACTGCCTTTAGTCGGGCTGACCAGATGGTTCCCTGCAACATCGGCGGCGCGGGCATGTGCTGCAAAATTTGTGGCATGGGGCCATGCCGCCTGACCAAAGAGGGGGATACCGGCGTCTGCGGCGCGACGATTGACACCATCCAGGCGCGTAACCTGATCCGGGCCATTGCCGCCGGGGCGGCGGCTCATTCTGATCACGGCCGTGACATGGCCTTCATCCTTAAAGCCGTCGCCAACGGCGAAACCGAAGGCTACCGCATCCGCGACGTGGCTAAACTGCGCATCGTGGCCCGCAAATATGGCCTTGAAATTGAAGGCCGCGCCCCCGAAGAGATTGCCGACGAACTGGCCGACCTCTTTATTGCCCAATATGGGCAGCAAAAAGGGGAGGTGGTGTTGGTGAACCGCGCCCCCGAAAAGCGGTTGAAGCTGTGGCGTGAACTGGGCGTCATTCCACGCGGCATTGACCGTGAAGTGGTGGAGGCGCTACACCGCACCCACATCGGCGACGACCAGGACCCGGAACACATCCTCAACCATGCCGTGCGCACCGCGTTGGCCGACGGTTGGGGCGGCAGCATGATGGCCACGGACATTTCCGACATCCTCTTTGGCACACCCGCCCCCATTTTGGGCGAGGCCAACCTGGGGGTACTAAAAGACGATATGGTCAACGTCATCGTTCACGGCCACGAACCGACCCTCAGCCAGATGATTGTGGCAGCGTCGCAAGACCCGGAAATCATCGAATACGCTCAAAAAGCGGGCGCAAAGGGGGTTAATCTGGCCGGGATTTGCTGCACGGCTAACGAGATTTTGATGCGCCAGGGCATCCCCGCTGCCGGGAACTTTTTGCACCAGGAACTCTCTATCCTCACCGGCTCTGTGGAGGCGATGGTGGTGGATGTGCAGTGTATTATGCAGGCGTTGGTAGGGCTGGCGGAAAAGTTCCACACGAAGGTGATTACCACGTCGCCAAAGGTCAAAATCAAAGGGGCAACGCACATCGAATTTGACGAAAAACACGCCCTGACAACGGCCAAACGCATCCTTAAGGTAGCGATTGACAATTACGCCAATCGCGGCCAGACCAAAATTCCACAAGTTAAGGAAAAGTTGATTCCCGGCTTTTCGCATGAGTACATCAATTACATGTTGGGCGGCAGTTACCGGGCGTCGTTCCGGCCGTTGAATGATGCCATTCGTGACGGCCGTATTCGGGGTGTGGCGGCGATTGTCGGCTGCAACAATCCGCGCAGCAAGCAGGATTATCTGCACGTCAAAGTGACCCGTGACCTGCTGCAACAGGATGTGCTGGTGGTGGAAACGGGCTGCGGCGCCATTGCCGCCGCCAAGCTGGGGCTGCTGCTGGGTGAAGCCGGGCTGGATCAGGTGGGGCCGGGTTTGCGCGAAGTGTGCGAAACCATCGGCATTCCGCCGGTGCTGCACATGGGGTCATGCGTGGACAATACCCGCATCCTGACGGTGCTGACACAAATGGTAGAAGAGGGTGGCCTGGGCGACGACATTGATCAGATTCCGGCTGTAGGTCTGGCCCCCGAATGGATGAGCGAGAAGGCGCTGGCGATTGGCACGTACTGTGTCGCTTCCGGCGCATACGTCATGTTTGGCGGCGCATCGCCCGTCAGCGGGATGCCGGACAAGGTGAGCGACAGCGACGCTGTCTCTCACTACATCAGCCAGGGGTGGGAGAAATTGTACGGCGGCAAGCTGGAATTTGTGCCCGACCCGGACGAGATGGTGCGGCGGGCGCTGGATCACATTGACAAGAAACGGGCAGCGCTGGGCCTACGGCCGTACAACCCCCACCACTTCGGCGACAGCGGCGATGAGCGGATGCTGGCGCTGGAAGAACTGCCACTGGCCGTGAAGCGTGAGGCGCTTTATGGCGTTGCTGTGGAAGCGTAAACCGTAATCCGTGATTCGTAATCCGTAACCCTACGGATAACGGATAACGGATTACGGGTCACGGATAACGGATAACGGAGGAACCATGTCACGATACATAGCCACACGAGCGATCCGGGGTGCGAACGCCCTGGTGCATGAGGCGGAGGTGATGCTGCAACAGGCGTTGCGGGAGAAAAAGCCGGGTACACCGGTTTCTTTCCCCAACACGGCCTATTACCTGCCGCTGATTTATGGCATGACCGGGCAAAAAGTGGAGACGCTGGCCGATTTGCAGCCCGCGCTGGCTCACGCCCATGAACTGCTGCACCCGCTGCCCTCGGCGCAAAACTGGACGCCTTATTTGGGCGAGACGTTGGACAGCGGCATGGCCACGCTCATTGCCGCCGAGGTAATTGAAGCCATTCGTTTTGTGTATGGGGCACAGCCGGAGTTGATGCCCGGTTTTCACCTGTCTGGCGGCACGGCTTTTACCAGCCCGGACAATGGCAAGGCTAAATTCACAAATGGCGACGGCCATTTGAACGGCCCCATTGACGATATTCAGTTGCGGTCGTGGGGGATTCAGTTGGTAGACGGCCGTATGCCCGGTTTTGCCGCCATTGTCGGCTGTGCCAAATCGAATGAGGTGGCCGTCAAACTGGTGCGGGAATTGCAGCGGCGCAACATTTTGACGTTTTTGTCGGGGAATGTGAACGGCCGTTCCATCATCCACCAACTGCACGAAGAAGGGGTGGAACTGGGCTACGATACTTACACTGTGCCCTTTGGCACCGACACGCTCAGCGCCATTTACGCCCTCGGTTTTGCCACCCGCTCCGCGCTCACCTTTGGCGGGCTGAAAGCGGGGCAGGCGCGAGACATTTTGCTCTACAACAAGGAGCGGGTTTTTGCCTTTGTGTTGGCGTTGGGCGAAGTGGATGATTTGAAATACGCGGCCGCAGCGGGGGCGATTAACTTTGGCTTCCCGGTCATCGCCGATACCGTCATCCCCGAAATTTTGCCCACCGGCATCACCACCTACGAGCATGTGGTCAGTATGCCCTTCAACGAAATCCCCGGCGCGGATGATCTGGAGCGGGCAGAACAGTTGGTGCAAAAGTGCATTGAGATTCGCGGCGTGAAGATCAAGATGACGGATGTGCCCGTACCGGTGCCTTATGGTTCGGCGTTTGAAGGGGAAGTGGTGCGCAAGGCGGACATGCGCGTGGAGTTTGGCGGCCAACATGCCCGCTGTTTTGAATTCTTGAC
>CAYXUZ010000209.1:0-10466 GCA_964467705.1 uncultured Ardenticatenaceae bacterium
AGTGGGATAATGCGGGTGGGCGTGGGCCAAACCCGGATTTGCCGCCGTATGTGTGGGAGGCTTCCAGCCCGAATCCTGACCGCCCCTGGTCCCCCTGTTTTTCGGAGGTGGATGGGACGCGAGCGTTGAATGGCAACGGCCGTGTCCAAATTCACACTCCCGCTATGGGCCAGTACACCGTCAATGGCAAAAAGCTGTATTGGGTGCGGGTGCGGGTGAAGGAAATCACACGGGCGGAACGAGAGGAGGGGATGCGGCCGTACACCAGTTCTCCCCTGCTGCGTAAACTGACCACCTCCACGCATGGGGGTGTCATCCTCAGCACCCATGCCCAGGCCATCCGCGATGAACTGGTGGGGCAGAGCGACGGCTCGCCAGGGCAACGTTTCTTTTTGCAGGTGACGCCCATTTTAGATCGGCGCGACGGCGAGACGCTGCTGGTGCATGTGAGCGGCGAGGGGGCCCAGGTGTGGCAGGAAGTGAACGATTTTGCCGATTCCCACGCCGACAGCCGCCATTACACGCTGGACAGCGTGACCGGCGAACTGCGTTTTGGCCCGGCCATCCGGCAGCCGGATGGGGCCATTAAGCGGTATGGGGCGATCCCGCCGCGTGGGGCGAACCTGGTTTTTAAGAAGTACCGGTATGGTGGCGGCGAAGAGGGGAACGTGGAAGCGGGCATCATCAACACGCTGAAAACGGCCATCCCGTATGTGGATCGGGTGAGCAACAGGCAGGCGGCCTGGGGGGGGCTGGATGAAGAGACGCTGGAAGATGCGATGGTACGCGCCCCGAAGATCATGCGCCACCGGGATCGGGCGGTGACGGCGGCGGATTATGAAGACCTGGCGCTGCAAACACCGGGCGTGACCATTGGCCGGGTGCGCTGCTTGCAGCCGGAGCCGTCCGAAGGGGGGCGGGTGGCCCCAGGGCAGGTGTATGTGCTGGTGATTCCACGGGTGCGCCGGCCAGAAGGGTTCCTGACGCCGGAGGAGTTACAGGCTGATGAGACGGATGTGGCCCGGCTAACGGCTTTTTTGGATGAGCGGCGGCTGCTGACGACCCGCCTGTTTGTACGCGCTCCGGCGTACCGTTGGGTGGCGGCGCGGGTGCGTTTGCGGGCGAATCCTGATGCGGTACAAACGGCCGTTGAGCAAGAAATTTTGGCCCGCCTTTACCGCTTCTTAAACCCGCTCACCGGCGGGTCGCGTGGCGACGGTTGGCCGTTTGGCCGGGAATTGTTCCTGTCCGATGTTTACCAGAGTTTGCAGGGCACGCCGCAGGTGCAGTTTATCCGCTCGGTAGAGTTGTATATCACGGAGCCGGGCGGTGGGCCGCAGGGTGAACCGGTAGAGTCGGTGGAGGTGGTGGCGCACGGCGTTATTGCTTCCGGGGCGCATGTGGTGGAGTTTGTGTGATTCGCTAAGGACGCGAAGGTGATATGGCTGCTAGAAAACGGGGTCGAAATAGAAAAGAACAAAAAGGGAAACGGCCGTCGGCCAATCCTCATGGCGCGGTGCATCAGGGGGCGGGGGAAACGGCCGTGACTCAAGGTATGGACATGGTACAGGAATTGTCTGGCCATACGACGGCGCGAGTGAACCGGCAATCTTCGGTGCTGCACATGCAGCAGGCGGTGGGTAATGCCCAGGTTAGCCGGTTTGTGGGGGAACGATGGGGGGTACGGCCGTTGCCTCTGGTTCATTCCCCCGCGCCGGGCGAGGCGATACAGCGTTTTGGCAGCGAAGAACATCGCCAATTGGGGGCGGAAGCGTCTGGCAATGCCACCACCGATATTGATTTGGGCGATGGCACACACCTGACTTATGGTGAGATGGTGGCGCTGGCCGGTGATTTTTTTGGTAGTCTGGCGGAAATACAGGCGTTGGCGGCCACTCCGGCCGGACAGGAAGAGTTGCGTTGGGCGCGTTGGCAGGCGCTCCATTCCGGGAGTGAACCAGATGTGAGCCAGGGGGCAAAGGATCGGGTGATGGATCGTTACTACCGGCTGGCGGCGCGAAATATCTCTCATTTTAGCGCGGGCGGCACAGCCCGCACCGAATATCAAAATTACCATACCCAGGCATTGCGCCAGACGTTTTTGGCCGGTGCCAATGAAAATCTGGCGACCTGGGGCAGCGCCATCACCACCGAGGCCTTTGGCAACCATTTTCTGACCGATATGTTTTCGGCGGGGCATGTGCGCACACCACGCGCTGCTATTCGGGAGTGGTATCAGGCCAACTTCCCTAATTCTGTTGACCAGTTTGTCAATTACGCCGCTGATACCATCACCGAAACGATGGATCGGAACGGCGATATTCCCTGGTATTGGCCCAATTCCAGCGTGGCCGGGCGCATCAGCACCCGTATTCGGGCGTTGGGCGGCAGTGCCATTGACAGTTTTTCGCTGGGTGATGTGGTGTCGCTGGCCTATCACGATCATGACAATGTGGGGCTGGGTGTGGTTTCCCAGGTAGATGCCGAAGGGAATCAGGTGGATGGGGGATACCACTGGACGGCGATGGGGGATTCACACCTGGCAGAATCGCCGATAACGCGCCAGATGACGGTGGCGGCGGTGCGCGCTTCGCTTACTGATCTGGAATTGATGCGTGTAGCCGGGCAGCAGGCGGCGGGTAATGCCTGCCTGACGCCGGAGGCGTTGAACGATGCGTTTGAACTGGCGCTGCCTGCGGTGCAGCCTTTTGCCGCGGAAGCATATATTCCCCAGGCTGACCCCACGGCGGGCAATGCGTATATGAGTTGGGAATGGGGGGCGATGAATGCGGAAATGCGCACGGCCGTAGACCATGCCGTGAAAAATGAGATTGCCAACTCCTTGCGCGGTAAGGCGTCCGGTGTGCCGGAAGAGTTGCGTTTTACGCGCACTGGCAGCGAAGACCCGGAGGGGGCCGTGCGGCTGCGGGTGCGTCAGGCGTTTAATGCGTTTTGTGACCATCTGGCTTCTGATGGTATTGCCGCCATTGAAAATGCGATGAATGCACCGGCGTCGCCATTGCCGGATGAACAACTGGATGCAGGTATTCCCTTACCGGCAGGTGTGCCGGCGATGGATGCAGGTGTGCCGTAATAGTTGGTGTGATATGGCTAAAAAGCAGCATGAGCAACAAAAACAGAACAAGGTGGAACGGCCGTCTGCCCCCAATAATATCGCTCCCACCGGCGAAAATATGCCCGATTTTGCCGGTTTGCCTGACCATACGACCGCACGGGGGCTGCGCCAGACGGCCGTTTTGCACATGCAGCATCAGCACGGCAATGCACACGTTCAGCGTGCCCTCAAACAACCGCCTGCTCCATCACAGGCCGGAGTGCAAACGATTCAACGAAATCCCTTTAGCGATCTCTATGATTGGGCCAGCGACCGCGTAGGGGATTGGACGGACAGCCGCCCCAATGAAGCTCAACTTGACGCCCAGGAAGAACTGGCTGACTTCATGGATGAGGATTATGAACTGATCAACCACCACCCCTCAACTGGTCGCGGGCTTTTTAATGCCACCTACAATCCGCGTGATGGGCAAATGACGGTTACGGTCAAAATTCATTTTGCCATGACCAATGGGAATCCGGCTGATCCTGAATGGTTGGCGGCCGTGGGTGGCCCAGCGGTGGCTGCTACCTATGCTCCGGAGCAATTCCAATGGCAGGGAGACGAGGCGGCCAATTGGAAGCGTAATGCCATCAGTGAAGTACAAAGTTTCTGGGGTGGGCGTTATACATTTTTTACCACAGAGCCTTTTTGGGACAGTTTGCCGCCAGTGAATGTGGTGGTGCGGGTGGAAGAAGCGCCTGCTGATGGTGATGATGATGAAATGGCTCATTTTGTCATTACAGTGCGCAAATGGCCGACGGATGGCGGCAGCGGTGGCAGTGTTGAAGAGTCCATCACACCACCTGGTGAAGACGAAAATCAGAGTACGGGCCGATTTGAGGAGTCGGCGAATGATGCGGGTGGTATCGAAGAATTGGATGTGCGTGAATTTACACGCGATACCAATACACGCGCCCGGTATGGCGAAGCAGATACGGCCAATCCCGGCCAAATTTTCTTTGGGCAAGGCAGTTCTGTTGTGTCTGGTGTGGATCAGACCCGGTTGCGGGAGTTTGGTGAAACAATGGGGCTGCCCTATATGCCGCCTTTCCCTGTTACCTTGACCGGCCATAGCAGCGCGGAAGGAACGGAAGAAAGCAACATGACTCTTTCCGAGGATCGGGCGCGAGAGGTGAACAATGCGATTGTGAGCGGTCATCCAAAGACCCAGCCGGCCATTGATCCAAAGGGGGAAGAAGGCGCTGACGAGACCTTCTTATGGCGGAGAGTGGATATTACGATTGGCGAATTTCAAGCAGAACAGCGCACGGTTATGCATGAGTTTGGGCATATCTTTGGGTTGGGCGATGAGTATCCATCGGCAGATACAGGCAGCCGCACGGTGGGGACAGAGGTGGCCCATTCTGATCTGGCAGAAGAGTTGATTCCGGGGCAGGAGCCAGTGGTAGCGCATCATAATGAGAATATCATGTCGAATGGGGAGATGGTACGGCCGCACCATTATGTGACGTTCCTGGAAGCGCTGGGAGAGATGACCGATACGCGGGGCAAGTGGGATGTGCGACCCAGTGATCACTCAGGAGAGTTAGGTGATTTCCCGGCGCCGTCAGGAGATACGATGAATGGGTAAGCGGTGGTGGTTATGGCTGTTTTTGTTGGTGGGGTGTTCGGCTTCGCCAGCGGTGGAGACGGCCGTCACCGTTCCCGGTTGCCAGGCAGGAGAAGCAATGGAAGATGCACCAGCAGTGCCAGAAGGCGTTTTATTGCAATCCGTTTTGGTCAATGCGGAAGGGGAAACATCGGGGTATCGCATTTTTGCTGACGGCCGTTACCAGACCAAATCAATCAGCCAGGATTGGGCTGATGCAGATGCTCTGACAACCGGGCAAGTAGAGCGGGTGCAGACCATTATTACCGATGCGCCCATAGAGCAGTTGGAGGCTGTTTATGAACCAACACGGGCAGGAGAGGATCGGAACACACTCTGGATGCAAGTGGCAAAGGGAGGACAGCTCTATCAGGTGGCCATTGTTGGCTCGTGTGAGGTACCACCGATTCAAACATTAACTCAGCAGTTGTTTGAAGTTTTTCGCTAACGGGCTGATTGGTTATGAGTAAAGAGAAGCAGGCGGAAGCGAAACAGCATAAGGCACAACGGCCGTCGCCCCTGCCTGAATCCCCCGTTGCCGAGTTGACGCCTGTACATACCGGGTTGGAAAATCCGGGTCAACTGAGCGGGCTGCCTGCCGTGCCCAGTTCACGCGGTATTCGCCAGGCGACGGTGCTGCGGATGCAGCAGCAGCAGGGCAATGCTTCGGTGCAGCGGATGTTAGCCCGCACTGGCCGTAGCCACACCCATGCTCAACCCATCACCGAAATCGAGAGTGACGAAAGTTCCGAATTTGCCGGTGCGGGCGTGCCCACGTTGGCCCCCGCGCCGCCCCCGCCCAATGGCAATGCCACATCACATCCGGGCAATGGCGTGCCCTCCATTCAGCGCGAAGAAGAAGGCAGCAATGATGACCGCCCCACCGAAGCGGAGAAGGCGGCCGCTTTAGCCAAAGCCCGTGCCGCCGAAGCGCTGGCCGGACAAAAAGCGGATGAAGCCCACCAGGAAACGGACAAAGCCAATACCGCTAAAGAAGCGGAAAAACAGGTGAGGGAGACGAACAAAACCAAAGCAGAACAGGCCAAAGGGGAAGCCAAACAGGTCGCCGCTAACGGGGCTGCGCCAACTGCACCTGTAACTGCTCCAGCCAAACCGCCCACCGCCAAACCATCGGCCAACGGTGCGGGTGGGGCAGGTGGCGCGGCTGCCGCCCCAGTTGCCGCGCCTGATCCCACCGCCCCGGATTACGTCGCGCCCAAATCGCCGGAAGAAGACACGGCTTTTCAGGGGGTGACGAATCGGGTGAAGGAAACGGCCGTTGCCGAAAAAGAACACGCCCCGGCCACCGACAAAGCCAATGAAGCCGCCGCCGCCGCCGAAATGCCTGCCAGCGAAGTGAGCGGCCGTGCCCAAAACAACCAGGCCGGGCAAATGGAAAATGCGCCCACGCCTGAGTTTGATGGCGCAGCTTTCAAAGCCCGCCTCATGCAGCGCATCCAGGAAATGGCCCCCAAAACGGCCGAAGAAGCGGATGAGTTTAAGGAGAGCAACAAACTCGATGGCATGAAGGGAGAGGCCAACAACCAGGTGTCCGCCGAACGGGACAAAACCAAAGGGCCGATGGAAGAAGCGGCTGGCGCGGCCCCCGATACCGGTGCGGTGCCACCTAAACCTGTCACGCCTATTCCCGACGCCGACCCGGGGGCGGCACCGCCGCCGATGGGTGCAGAAACGGCCGTGCCCAAACAAAAGGGCGTGGGCGAGGTGGAGGCGCCTTTGGCGGAAAGCAGCCAATCGCTGGATAACCAGATGGCGGATGCGGAGGTGACGGAGGATCAACTGGCAAATTCCAATGAGCCAGAATTTACGGGGGCGTTGGAGTCGAAGGAGGAGGCGCAGACCCACGCCAGAGAAGCGCCAACCGAGGTGCGGGCCGCCGAGCAGGAACACATTACCAGTGCGCAGACGGAGGCAACGGCCGTAGCCGAACAACAGACCCAGGCCATGCACACCGACCGCGCTTCCCTGCTGGGCCAGGTGGAGGGTCGCCAGGAAACGGCCCAAACCGCCGATGAACAGGCACGGGCCAAAGTAGGCGCAGACATCAACACCATCTACGAAGAAACCAAAACCAACGTCGAAGCCATTCTGGATCGGCTGGATGGGGAAGTGTCGCGGGTCTTTGAAGCCGGGGCAGAGGCGGCCAAGAAAGCGTTTGAGGATTATGTGGATGCCAAAATGGAGGCGTACAAAGAGGAGCGGTATGGCGGTTTCTTTGGCTGGGCGCAATGGCTGGCCGACAAGATTGCCGGGATGCCGTCCGAGGTCAATGCCTTCTATGCCGAAGGGCGCAACCTGTTCATCCGTGAAATGGACGCGGTGATTGATAATGTGGTGGCCATTATTGGCCGGGGGATGGCGGAGGCGAAGGCGGAAATTGCCAACGGCCGTAAACGCATTCAGGATTACATTGCCCAACTGCCCCAGGATTTACAGGCTGTGGGCCAGGAAGCGGCCGACAACATCCAGAGCCAGTTTGACCAATTGGAACAGAGCGTCAATGATAAACAAAACGCGCTGATTGACACCCTGGCTAGCAAATACCAGGAACATTTGCAGGCGGTGGACGCCCGCATTGAAGAGATGAAGGCAGCCAACGCCGGGCTGATTGACCGGGCGCTGAACGCCATTGTGGGGGTCATTAAAACCATCCTGGAACTCAAGGAGATGCTGCTCAATGTGCTGGCGCGGGCGGCCGAGGCCATTGGCAAGATTATCGGCGATCCCATCGGTTTCCTGGGTAACCTGATTAACGCTATCAAACAAGGGTTCAGCCAGTTTATTGACAACATTGGTACCCATTTGCAGCAGGGGTTCATTAGCTGGCTGACCGGCGCATTGGGTGGCGCGGGCATCACTCTGCCGCAGACATTTGATTTGCCCGGTATCTTGCAATTGGTGATGCAAATTTTGGGTATCTCCTTTGAGCAGATCATGGGTAAGGTGTCCCAGGTGTTGGGCATAGACATCATGGGCATTTACGGCCAGATCATGGAACTGGTAAACATTTACCAGGAACAGGGCATGGTGGGGCTGGCGCGGTATGGGCTGGAGCGGCTGATTGGCGCGGAAGGGGTGGAGGCGCTCATGGAAGTGGTGCATATCTTCCAGGTCATCCAGAGCGGCGACTTTGGGCAGTTATGGGAGATTATCCAGCAACATCTCTCTGATCTGAAGGAGATGATCTTTGGCAAGATTGAGGAGTTTATCGTCGAACGGGTGATTAAGGCGGGCATCACCTGGTTGATCAGCCTGTTCAATCCGGCAGGTGCGTTCATCCGCGCCTGCAAGATGATTTATGACGTGGTGATGTTCTTCATCGAGCGCGGCTCGCAGATCATGTCGCTGGTGAATGCCATCATTGACTCCATCACCTCGATTGCCTCCGGCAATATCAGTGCGGCGGCGAACTTTATTGAGCAGGCATTAGCGCGGGCGATTCCGGTGGCGATCAGCTTCTTGTCGTCGCTGTTGGGGCTGGGCAATATCAGCGAGAAGGTACAGGAGATCATACAGGCGGTGAGGACGGCCGTTGACAATGCCATAGACCGCGTGCTCAACTCCCGGCCGGTGCAGATGGTAGCGGGTTTCATTCGGCGGGTGGTTGGCAAAGTGAAAAACTTTGTGGCGGCCGGTGTGAGTAAGTTGCTGGGATTTTTTGGTGTCAAGACCGCGTTTACCACTGAGGATGGTGAATCGCATGAGCTATATTACGAAGAACGTGGTGATGATCCCGTTCTTATGGTAGCCAGCACACCCAAGCCTATCAGGGAATTCCTTGATTTCTACGTCAATGAGTATGATATTAAACCTAATTCGGACAAAGGCGCTAAAGTTGCCATGATCCGCAGTTATCTGACGACCGAAGTTGATCCGGTTGTCAGACGATTAAAACAGGCGCAACGTACTAACAACACAGCCGCCATTGAAAGTATTCAGGGAGAACTGCTAGAGAAAAACACAGCGTTGTCGCAGCAATTACGCGAACTGCTGAGTGGTGATCGGGATGTAGGCAAAATTATCGAGAGCTATTTATTAGAGGGCATGACGGGAACGTATGCTACTATGCCAGTTGCTACATCTGATCAACTGACACCAGATCATCAGCCACAGGCGGCAATTTTGGAATGGGCTGCCGATAGACCATATTTTGGCGCCACAGGTAACATGGCGCGGCGTGCGGCCTCAAGAGCTTCACAAGGATATGCCGTCAATCTGTATGTCGAGCGACATATGGCCGGACGTACCTATGGCAGTAAGGGGGATCAGACGAAAAACGCCTTCATTGCCCGTGCCAACGCCGAAGTACGCGGTCTACGCACCAATCAGGAGAAACGAGATAAAGTGGTGGACTTAATGAAAGGCGAGTTGAGTGCGGATGTGAATGCAATTAGAGGGGTGGTCAATAGGGGCAATACCGATCCCGTATGGGCTGATATTCATGCTTTGGCAATTAGCCAAAAGGAAAAAGATGAGTTGATCAATAAGATCCGGGCCAATACTCTGGCGGGAGAAGCCCAAATTGCCAGCCAAGACCTGGACAGCTTGAAAGATTGAGCCTGATTGGAAGATTATGGCAGGGTAAATAATATGGACACAGAAACGATTCTGAAACAATTTCATTCTTTTTGTACCAAAGTGGGCGGGGAGTTTAGTGATTTTCAAATTGTAGAAGATGGTGAAAAATGGTTGAAGAGGCTTGTTCCCGCCACGGCCGTACCTTTCTTTCAGGTAATTGGTCGGCAAAAAAATGGCTCGCTCATATGCTTCTGGCAGCATCAAGAAAATCTATCTTTAACAAAGCAGCCGGTGGTGTGGCTGGATAGTGAAGGCAGCCCTCAGGCTGTGTTTGCGCCTGATTTTCCGACTTTCTTGACTCTTTTGCCGTATGATACGGGCGGGATTTATGACATGCTCGCTGCCTGGGAAAGGTTTCTAGACCCAGACGAAGAGGGTGCCTCGCCTAAAAAGCGATTTACGAAGGGAAAATTTAATATGTACGTGGAGATGAGTCAGAAAAATTATCCAAAATATGATCGGTTTATTGAATGGTTGGCTGAAATGAATATAGCAGTTGCTAAAAACCCGGTTAATGTGATAGGTAAGGCAGTGCAAGAATCGCCAAAGCTAAAAGAGTGGTTAACGAAACAATAGGTCCTGAAAATTTTTGACCGAAGTAGAACGATGGACAAATTAGCTTCACAAGTGGAAAAAGATGAAGTTTTTAGAGAAGTTGACGGCCGTCTCGCCACCGACTTGCTTGGCTTCACGGCCGTAGACATCACCGATAATCCTGACCTGGTAGCGCGGCGGTTGGAGGAACTGTTTGGTGGGATCAAGGCGTTTGTCACGGCCGTGACCGGCCATGACAAAACCGCTCTGGCATCAGCCCGCCGACAAATGAGCGACTTGCAAGGGATATTCATGAAACACGGCTTGACCACCAATGACCAGATGGCCGAACTGCCGGATAAACTCCATGTTGCCTACCACCAGGATCAGGCAAAACGGCAGCAGGAAAAGGCGGTCGGTTTAGAAGAGTTGGGGCAAGTGATCCTGGAGGCGGCAACGGCCGTGTCCCAACACCTTCAGAGCCAGGCTGAAAGTTACAGACAGGAATGATCCACGCAGAACGTGAAGGATCGCGAAGGTCATCCTCTCTGCGCCTCCGCGTCTCTGCGTTAAAAAGATGAGGGAACCCATGGCGGAAAAAACAAC
>CAYXUZ010000210.1:0-10447 GCA_964467705.1 uncultured Ardenticatenaceae bacterium
GTGCCAATCCGAACACAAGCCGCCAATCCAACCCCAACCCCCACAACAACAAAGCCCAATTGACCAGTTGCAAGACCAAAACCAGCCAGATACCGGGTGCAGCCCACAAGGCCACATAAGCAGCAGCCACACCGGCCACCTGCAAACCAGCCAGCACATAAAGCGAGCGGGCAAAACGGCTGCGTTCCCGCCCCTGGCGCTTCAACCACACGGCCGTCACCACCAACACAAATATCGTGATGATGTAATACTGCCAGAGGTTCATGTCTACAACTTGATGGGTTTGGGGGAAAATGATGCGTGAAACAGGGGTCACGCATCACGCATCACGCAATTAAGGAGCGGGCTGTGGCGCGTCTGTTAATAAGCGCCACCACGCCTGCCACGGCCGTGCCCGTTCTACCGGGTCTGGCGTGGGCGGCGGCAGCGGCGTGGGCTGGGGCGTTACTTCAATGGTCAACGGCACCACACGCTTTTCGCCGGGCAGCAGATAACCGCCTTCATCGCGGGCATAAGCGGCCACATAATCCTCGCTTTGCACATATTCCAGCGTGGCTTGCAATTCCACCTGGCGCGTTACTTCCAGGTCTAGCTCCACCTGCAAAGCAGACTCGCCGACCCCCACCTGCCGTCCGGCCTGTGCCCGACGGTTCAAATTCAAGGCGGCAAACAAGGCCACTAAAATGACAACCAGAATTAAAATCTGGGGGAAAGTGAGCAACGGCCGTTGCCGGAACAATCGTGCGCGCATGGTCACACATGTTAGCCGTTCTCGTGGCACAGTGCAATATGAAATCTGAATAGGCCCGAAGGGTTTTCTGAAACCCTTCGGGTCTTGAGCGCATCTTGCCTGTTTGGGCTGGGTTTTAGTTGGGTGTAAAATGGAGGCTATCTCATTATTTGGGAGGATTTATGGACAAACAACGAGTAGTCATTACCGGCATTGGCATTGTCAGCCCGTTGGGGAATGATTTAGAAAGCACCTGGGAAGGTATTGCTAATGGTAAAAACGGCATTCACCGTATCACCGCATTTGACCCCGAACCGTACCGTTGCCAGATGGCCGGGGAAGTGAAAGGGTTTGATGCGGAGGCATTGTTCGGCCGTAAGGATGCGCGGCGCATGTCCCGCCAGACGCAGTTTGCCATGGCCGCCGCCGGGCAGGCTATTGCCGCCGCCGGTCTAAACTTTGACCACGAAGATCGGGATCGGGTGGGTGTGCTGGTGGGCAGCGGCATGAGCGCGCTGGAACCTGTGTTTGACTCCTGGCAGGTAATGGAGACGAAGGGGCCAAACCGCGTCAGCCCATTTCTCATTCCCATCATGCTGCCAGACACACCGGGGGCGGCCATTTCCATTGCCTACGGGCTGCGTGGGCCAAACTTTACATTGGCGACGGCCTGCGCCACCGGTAATGATTCTATCGGCCAGGCGGCGCGCATGATTCAATGGGGGTTGCAAGATGTGATGGTGGTGGGGGCGACGGAAGCGGCCATTATCCCTATCACGGTGGCCGGTTTTGCGGCGATGACCGCGCTCTCTAACCGAAATGAGGAGCCAGAGCGGGCGTCACGGCCGTTTGACCTGCAACGTGATGGGTTTGTGCCCGGCGAAGGGGCGGCTATCCTGATTTTGGAGTCGCTGGCTCATGCCCAGGCGCGTGACGCAACCATTGTCGGCGAAATTTTGGGGTATGGCATGACCTCGGACGCTTACCATGTATCGGCGCCGGCGGAAGATGGCGCGGGGGCGATGAAGGCGATGCAGCAGGCGATGAGTGAGGCGGGGGTCACGGCCGTAGACATTCACTATATCAACGCCCATGGCACCAGCACCCCATTGAACGACCGGGTGGAATCTATGGCCGTCAAGGGGGCGTTGGGCGACCGTGCCTACCATATTCCCATGAGTTCCACCAAATCTATGACCGGCCATTTGTTGGGCGCGACAGGTGCGTTGGAAGCGGTCTTTTGCCTGAAAGCGATGGAAACGGGGGTCATTCCGCCGACGATCAACTACGAAACGCCAGACCCGGAATGTGACCTGGACTATGTACCCAACGAACCACGCCAGGCACAAGTCAACATAGCGATGACCAATGCCTTTGGCTTTGGTGGGCATAATTCTGTTTTGATTTTGGGGAAATTTAATCCGTAGGGGCGAGGCAGTTGGGAGCGTAATAGTCTTGCAAGACAAGACATTACCCAACTGCCTCGCCCCTACCCACCACGCTGTTCCAGCCTCATCGCCGCTTCTTGTTCAGAGACGCGCATTCCACCATCTACGTGGGGCAGGATGAGCCAGGCAAGCATGAAGCCGAAGAGGGCGCCGGTGGCAAACCGAAGCCAGGGCGGGCTTTCGCGTAGGGGGAAGATGGAGCCAAGTAGTTGTTGAAAAGCTGAGGGTTCGCCACCATTGAGGGGAATAGCGTAATAGCCAAATAGCTGGCTGAAACCATCCAGGGCAATTGGCCCCATGCCCACAATGAGAAAGACGAGGACAGGCAACGGCCGTATCACCATCCGTTTGCGCAATAAGCCATACAGCAATCCCCCAATCAGTACAAATCCATAAATAGCAATATCCCGCTGGCACAGCGCCGTCTTGTAACCGAGCTGTTCATTGCCCACAAACCGACGCGCCGCCAGGAAGAAGTTGGCCCAATTGTCCGGGCTGGCCCCTTCAAACTCTTCAATATCGTCGGTGTAGGCTTCCAGCGGTTTGTAGTCTGTGCCCGCCAGTTCACGTGGGTAGACGGGTTGCTCACCAAAGAGGAAGAAGCTGCGCGAGGCCATCTGGTGACACATCGGGCTGTAGACGGTGTAAATCACCCGCGCCGGGCCGGTCAGCCCGGCGTTCATCAACATGGGGGCCAGGATGGGCAGAAAAACGTAAATGGCGACAACGGTGTTAAAGACCGCCAGCCAATGACGGCTAAACCAACGGGTAAACCGGTCGGCGTGGAGGGTTATAGTTTGCGAATTATTTGGGGGTGCATCCATGCGCGGAAGTATAGAGCAAAGGGGGAATCATGAACAGTCACTTTCCCCTTTTATGCGTATGAAGCACGGCCGTACACTCCACCTGAGCGTACCCGGCTGCCAAACTCTCCTAAGCTA
This sequence comes from uncultured Ardenticatenaceae bacterium, assembly GCA_964467705.1. Taxonomy (GTDB): domain Bacteria; phylum Chloroflexota; class Anaerolineae; order Promineifilales; family Promineifilaceae; genus CAADGU01. The sequence continues at coordinate 3,120 of CAYXUZ010000210.1, forward strand.
CATGCAATAGTTCTGGATCAAGGTGCAAAAACTGTTGGTGCTGGTCGAGAGGAGGAGGGCTACGGCCGTGAGCCGGATGATGCGATAAATTCTGACAATCCTGGTTGTAACGTCTTGATAAGCTGCCTGCGAGAAATTCCCGGTTCTTCCATGCGCGAAGGGTGTTCGCTCATCACCTACCATAATCGTGAACGAGCCCCAGGCTCGCAGGTCAGCTTCATTATTTGTTAGCGGGCACGATTGGCTTTCAAATCAATTATCCCTTCAGAAGGGTATATATTTTTATACAACCCCCTATAGTGCAAGATATGTCATATTGAAGCACCTTACTCCATAAAACATTGTCAGCCTCTTGATGAGCAGTTTCAAGTAATGATTTTTCTTTGGCTTGCCACTCCAGATTGTTTGCCTGCCGAACTTCTTTGGCAGTCTGGGGCAAAGAGACCGGGACGGCCACAATTGACTGAGTTTCAATACCAGAAAGGACCATCCCATCTGGACCCAAATGGATATAAGTCCGATCAATATCCCATTGATGAATTAATGCCTTATCACCAACGAGAATCGCAGCATCCAGACCATTTTCTAAAGCTTGACACGATTTAAGGGAACATCTTAATGGGGAAAAACCTGATTCTCTCTCATGGAAGGTAAAAGCCGTTTCCAGATAAATCAGAAGCGGGGGATAGGAAGAGACATCAAAATTGGACCAATTAATATCTCGGAATCCAGATTCAGATTTCAGATAAGAATGAATGGTATCTGCAATCTCGGACGAATCCTGTTGTGCGTCATCTAGAGGAAAGGTATCGGGACAAAAATCTGGGTGAGTGGAACAAGTGAACAAAAGCCTTTCAAGTTTATAAGCTTGATTTATCCGCCAAACGCTGAAAGCCGATACAGCTAACAAAGAGATGAAGAGGAGAGTAACTGAGAAAATAACTTTTTTATTCATACGAACTACTTCCTATTTGTGGACTTACTGGCATGGTTTTAGACATCATTTAGCCCGCTAATGCTTGTTATTCTGCACGAATGCGGGGTAAACCCCTAAATCCAGGTACATAGCCGGCAAAACCTGGGGTATAACATGAAAAATTGGGTTTTATCCGGCAAACGTGCATGATAAACCCCTTTTTTGCTGGTGCCAGTTTGCTCTGACATTTCACAGTATAAAAGGTAGTCGGCAACTCCACAAGAAGAAAAGCCCCAACAATACGGCCGTACCATCCCCCTCACCCCTTCCCCTCATGTTGTGACTTAGGTAAGGATGCAAATAAGGCAGTTCGCTTTATAATCTACACATATCCGATGAAAACACCGCGCCCATCTAACGACCACAAACAGCACGATAAGATACATTTCACATCATGTACAGGAATCCTCTATGAATTTAGAAGAAACGCATGAATGGTCGCTGGCTGAATTGTCAACGGCCGTTGTCCAACTCCAGGAACAATACCGCCAGCGTGAAGCCGAACTGGCCGCCACCAACCGCATTGGCCTGCTGCTGGCCGAAGCCCCCGACCTGCGCCACGTCTTCGAAGGCGCCCGCCGCGAAATCATGTCCATCGTGCCCGCCACCGGCATGTCTATCTTCCTGTTAAACGAAGATGCCACCATGCTCCACTGGATCTACGGCTACGAATTAGGCCACGAAGTAGACCTGACCAACATCCCACCACAACCTCTCAGCGTAGGGTACAGCGGCCGTGTCATTCGCACCCGCCAGATGCTCCACATCACCAACAGAAACGATCCCGTGCGTGATGAAGTCACCACCGTCATCGTGGGTGAAAATGTCTCCGTCTGGTTAGGGCTGCCCCTCATCGCCGCCAACAAGATCATTGGCGTATTGGCCGTGGAAAATGACAGTTCCTTCAGCGAGCGCCACATCGAATTCCTGCAAACCATCGCCGTCACCATCGCCGTGGCCATCGAAAACGCCCGCCTGTTTGAAGAGACCAATCGCCTGCTGGCCGAAAGTCGCCAGCGCATGGCCGAACTAACGGTCATCAACAAGGTGGTCTCCACGGCCGCCGGCAGCCTGGACTTACACGAGGTCATGCAAGTAGTGGTAACAGAACTGGCCAAAGCATTAAACGTCAGCCAGGTGCGCATCGCCTTGCTGGATGAAACCCGCGAACGCCTGGTCATCGTGGCTGAACATTATGACCAAAACGTGGCCCGCAGTGCTGTGGGCGTGGAAATACCAGTAGCCAACAACCCGCTGACCCAAAAAGTAATGTCTTCCCGCCGCTCCATCGTCATTGAAGATGCCCAACACGCCCCGGAAACGGCCGTCATTCACAATCTCTTGCGCCTGCAAAAGGTGGAAACATTGGCCGTTTTGCCCATTTTTGCCGGACAAGAGGTGATTGGCACATTGGGCATTGATATTTTGCAAAAAGGGCGCACCCTCAGCCTGGGGCAACTTCGTTTGGCCGAAACCATTGTCTTCCAGGTGGCAGCCACCGCCCAAAACGCCCGTCTCTTCGCCCAAACCCAGGCCCTATTGGAAGAAACCCGCCGCCAGACAGCCGAATTAACTACCGTCAACAACATCAGCCAGGTGTTATCTTCCCAATTGGAACTGGATGCACTCATTCACCTGGTCGGGGAGCAGATACGCGCCACCTTTCACGCCGACCTGGCTTATGTGGCCCTGCACGACCCGCGCACCAACATGGTGCATTTTGTCTACCAACATGGTGAGGCAATGGAGTCACGGCCGTTTGGCAAGGGCCTCACCGAACGCATCATCACCACCGGGCAGCCGCTGCTCATCAACAAAGACCTGGCCGGGCAGCACGCCAAACTCAAAACCGAACGCATCGGCAAACATTCCCGCTCCTACCTGGGTGTGCCCATTACCGTCAACAACCAGGCCATCGGTGTGGTCAGCGTACAGAGCATCACCGAAGAAGGACGTTTTACCGAAGACGACCTGCGCCTGCTGACGACCATTGCCGCCACGGTGGGCCAGGCCATTCACAACGCCCAACTGTACGAAGAAACGCGCCGCCACGCCGACGAAATGGCTGCTCTGGCCGAAATTGGCAACGAAATCGCCACCACCCAAGACCTGGAGCCGGTATTAGAGGAAATTGTGCAGCGTATCCAGGAGTTGATGCGCGTGCATGACATTTCCTTGATGTTGCTGGAGCCGGATGGGGAAACATTTCACACCTTTGTCGCCCGCGGCGATTACGTAGACGCGCTCAAAGCCAACCCCATCCGCATGGGCGAAGGCATCACCGGCAGCATCGCCCAAAGCGGCGTCGCCGAAATTGTGAACTATCCCATCCGCGATCCCCGCGCCATTCACATTCAAGGCACCCCTGACCCAGAAGAGGATGATGAGGGCATCATGGCCGCGCCATTGGTGATACATGGTAAGGTGATAGGGATGATTATGATGTGGCGGCAGCACAAAGAAGGGCTGTTCACGCAGGCAGAACTACACTTCCTCAGCAGCGTGGCCCGGCAGGTGGCCAACGCTATTGAGAGTGGTCGCCTCTATCTGGAAATGCAGCGCCATGCCAACGAGATGGCGGCGTTGGCCGAAGTCAGCCGCGATGTATCGGCCACGCTCGATTTGCAAACGGTGATGGAGCGCATTGCCGCCCATGCCCACACACTGCTGCACGGTCATACAAGCGCGGTCTATTTGCTGCGGGACGACGGCCGTACCCTGCAACCCATCACGGCCGTCGGCGAAATTGCTTCCGCCGTCCTTACCTTCCCCACCCAGATTGGCGTCGGTTTTGTCGGTCATGTGGTCAAAACCGGCGTCGCCGAAATCGTCCAGGACACCCTGCACGACCAGCGCCGGGTGCATTTGAAAGGGACAAAGGAAACGGCCGTAGGCGAAAAATTACTGGCCGCTCCTCTCATGTTCCAGCACAAAGCCGTTGGCGCCATGGTCGTCTGGCGCAGCCCCGATGACCCCCCTTTCACCAACGCCGAACTGGAATTCCTGGTCAACCTGGCACAGCAGGCGGCCATCGCCATTGAAAACGCCCGCCTCTTTGCCGAAGCGCAGCAAGCACGCGGCGCAGCCGAAGCCGCCAACAAAGCCAAAAGCGCCTTCCTGGCCAATATGAGCCACGAACTGCGCACCCCACTCAACGCCATCATCGGCTTCACCCGGCTGGTGCAGCGGCGCGGCGCGCAGTATCTACCAGAAAAACAGGTGGACAATCTGGACAAAGTGCTACTCAGCGCCGAACATTTGCTAGGGTTGATCAACACCATTCTAGACATCGCCAAAATCGAGGCCGGCCGCATGGACGTGCAGCCCAGCGCCTTTGACCTGGAACCGCTGGTAGATGTCTGCCTGCAAACCACCCGCCCGCTGATTAAAAGTGGCCGGATTTCACTGCAAAAGGAAATCACGCCCAACATTCCCCGCCTCTTCACCGACCAGGAAAAGGTAAAACAGATTTTGCTCAACCTGCTCAGCAATGCTGCCAAATTCACCCACGAAGGGCACATCACCGTGCGCGCCTTCAGCCAGGATAGTTCAGTTATCCTTTCCATCGCCGACAGCGGCATTGGCATTGCTCCCGATGCGTTGGGGCGGGTGTTTGAGGAGTTCCAACAGGCAGATAGCAGCACCACCCGCCAGTATGGCGGCACGGGGCTGGGGCTGCCCATCAGCCTGCACCTGTCACGCCTCTTAGGCGGCGACCTGGTAGTGGAAAGTGAAGAAGGATTTGGCTCCATCTTTACGCTGCGGCTGCCATTGCATTATGCCAGCCGCGCCGAAATGCCGGGCAAGGAGTGGCCGGGCACGGCCGTGCCCACCACCAACAACAAACCAGTCGTCCTGGCCATTGACGACAACCCGGATGTCATCTACCTGCTGCAAGAAAATTTGGCCGAAGCCGGCTACCAGGTGATTGGCGCGTTGAGTGGTGAGGATGGGCTGCGTAAGGCGCGGGCGCTACGGCCGTATGCCATTGTTCTGGACATTATGATGCCTTACAAAGATGGCTGGCAGGTGCTCCATGAACTCAAAACCGACCCCACCACTCGCCACATCCCGGTGGTCATGTTGACCATCGTAGACAAAAAGGATTTGGGCTACCGCCTGGGTGCGGCCGACTATCTGGTGAAACCCTTTGACAGCGAAACGGTGCTGGAAGTGCTGAACCGGCTGCCCGTCGCCAACGGCCGTACCGACGACGCCCGCTTGCTGGTGGTAGACGACGACCCGATGGTGGCCGATATGGTGGCCCAAATGTTGGAGACACGGCCGTATCACATAGACACCGCCACCGACGGCCAGATCGCCCTGGGCCTGATTGAGCAAAACCCGCCGGACATCATCCTGCTCGACCTGATGATGCCCACCCTCGATGGTTTCGGCGTCATCGAACAGTTGCGCCAACACCCAGAACACCACAAAATACCGGTCATCATCCTGACGGCCAAGACACTCTCCCGCGACGAAGCTCACCACCTGCGCCAGAGCGTCAGCCAGATCATGCAAAAACAAGGGCTGAAAGAGGAACACCTCATCCACGAATTACAACTGGCGCTGCGTGAGTTGGGAGATGAGGTAAGCAGGTGAAGGGGTGATGAGGTGAGCACGTGACTTTTCGGAAAAGGGTGCGGGATTTGCAAATATCGAGCCCTCGCCTGTCATTCCGACGAGTCTTCGAGGAGGAATCCCTCCCACTTCTACAGGAGAGGGATTCCTTGCTCCGCAGACTCCACTCGGAATGACGGGAAACCGTTGAAAAGGATTGGCAATGAAGAAGATACTGATCGTGGAAGACGTAGAACTGAACACGGAATTGCTTGTCCAACTTTTGGAGGATGAGTATGAGCTGGTGGTGGCCGCCGATGGCGCGGCGGGGGTAGAGATGACCCGCGCCCACCGGCCCGACCTGGTGCTGATGGATATGTCCCTGCCGGTGCTGGATGGCTGGGAAGCCACCCGCCAGATCAAGGCCGACGCCGCCCTGCAAGCCATTCCCGTCATTGGCCTCTCTGCCCACGCCATGAGCGGCGACGACGAACGCGCCAAAGAAGCCGGCTGCGACGACTACCTGACCAAGCCGGTCAATTTTGAGAGTCTGTTTGCGGTGTTGGACAAATTTCTGGGTAGTTAAGAATAGGTGGCAAGTTGCAAGTTGCAGGTGGCACGTAATGACCTGCGACCTGCTACCTACAACTTGCCACCAAGAATAATCCCAGTTCTTTCCCAATCAATCATGTTCCCCACCTTCCCCGGCTATCACCTTGAGCAAAAGATATACGAGAGCAGCCGCACGGCCGTATACCGCGCCCAGGCTGAACGTGACAATTGTCCCGTCATTCTCAAGGTCTTGCAGCCAGGGCAGGATTCGCCAGAGGTACACGGCCGTTTTCGCCAGGAATACCACCTCACCACCTCTCTCACCGGCAACGGCATCATCCGCGCTCTTACCCTGCTGGAACGGGACGGTCTGCTGGCTATGGCCCTGGAAGATTTCGGCGGCCAATCGCTGCCCCACTGGCTCAATGGCGGCGGGCTGGATGTGTCCACTTTTTTGCCTCTGGCCATACAGGCCAGCGATGCTTTAGCCGCCATCCACCAGCAAAACCTCATCCACAAAGACATCAACCCGGCCAACATCGTCTGGAACCGGGACACGGCCGTACTCAAAATCATAGACTTCGGCCTGGCTTCCACCCTGCCCCGCGAAAATCCGGAACTGCGCAGCCCCAACGTACTCGAAGGCACGCTGGCCTACATCTCCCCCGAACAGACCGGTCGCATGAACCGGGCCATGGATTACCGCGCCGACCTCTACTCATTGGGCGTCACCTTTTACCAGCTTGCCACCGGGGAACTGCCCTTCACGGCCGTAGACCCCCTGGAACTCATCCACGCCCACATCGCCCGCCCACCCCGCCCGCTGCAGGAAATCGCCCCGCACCTCCCGCAGCGCCTCGGCGACATCATCCTGCGCCTGCTGGCCAAAAACGCCGAAGACCGCTACCAATCCGCCTATGGCCTCAAAGCCGACCTGGAAGAGTGCTGGCAACAGTGGCAAGCCAACCGCACCATCACCCTTTTTCCTCTGGCACGGCACGATGTAGGCTCTCGTTTCCAGCTACCGCAAAAGCTGTACGGCCGTGCCGACCCCACCGCCACCCTTCTGCAAGCCTTCCACCAGATGGCCGACCCCCAACACGGCGCGGTGCAGTTAGCCCTGGTTGCCGGCCCCGCCGGCATCGGCAAATCCGCCCTGGTGCAGGAGCTGTACCGCCCCGTCACCGCCCGGCGCGGTTACTTCATCGCCGGGAAATTTGACCAGCTACAAAACGCCCCC
>CAYXUZ010000211.1:0-10439 GCA_964467705.1 uncultured Ardenticatenaceae bacterium
CCGTCCATAGACAGCGATTATATCATCACCCCCTCACCTTATCACCCTATCACCTTGTCACCGTGTCACGCCTTCATCCCACCACCACAAACGCCGCCCAATAACGCGGGTGGGCAAACGGCCGTGCCCCCTCCTCCTGGCCTGCTAACCAATTCGCTGCTTCCTCGGCCCCACCCGGTAATGCTGCGGCAATGAATTGCAGTTCAACGGCCGTCACCGTCTGCAACCAACATTGTGCTATGTGCAATGCAGCCGCTACTTCCGCTCCGGCCATCATCTCCTGGTAAAAGCGGCGCATCAGCAAAAAGGTCGGCCAATCCGCTACCGCCCACTGGCTCACCAGCACCGCCCCCGCTCCCGCCGCCAGAAAAGCGCGCACCAACCCCATCGGCTCATCCCCGCGCACAATCTGGCTCACCCCTGTCTGGCAGGCGCTGAGCGTCACCAATTCCACCGGCAGCCGCCACTCTAACACTTGCCGCGCCGTTAGTCGTTCGTCGGCCCCCGTTTCCAGGTAGGAATCGAGCGGCGACTGCGGATCAAAACGGCCGTGACACGCCACATGCAACCAACGATACTGCCCTGCCTGCTCCGCCAACGCCATCGCTTTGGACTGCGCCCCCACCCAGGCTTCCCCGCCGGTCACAGTTGCAATAAATTGCGCCTCCGCCTCCGTGTGACGCAATGCCTGGTGTTCACCCTCATACCCCACTGCCAGACATAAATGAGTTGGAGCAGCAACCGGACGTTGCCGCTGCTGCGGCCAGAAAGTAACACTGGGGATCATCGTCAGCCGTGGGCCATCCGGTCGAGCGAACGGCCGTCCCGCCCTATCCAACAGCGCGGCAAACGGAACTTCATGCAACGGACCATGTGGGGCGATGAGAACGCGCTGTGCGCCAGCCAAAACAGATGTCGGCAGCAAAAGATCATGTAGGGTGCGGCAAACGGCCGTGTTCAAAAACCGCTGACGATCTTCTGTTCGGGTGGAACGCCAGGCCAGATCATTGGGATCAAGCGGGCAAACGTGAGCCGTGAGGCCAGACGGCGTCAGGCAAAAAAGCAGCGTCCGCGCTGGCGGCAGCAAATGTGCCCGCGCCGGGCTGTCCGCCGCAAGCTGTTGCAGCCAGGGCAACTCCCGATCTAACACACCGGTTGTAAAGTAAGAAAGCACGGCCGTGTCCGGCGGCACATCTGGCAAATCATCCAATGCTCTTTCCGGCTCCGACACACCACCCACTGCTTCCACAAATGCCCGCGCCCGCGCCCGTTCGGCCCAGGCAAAAGCCTCGGCCGTCCGCCCCATCTCCAGGCAGTGCAGCACCAATGCCTCATACACCTGCTGCCAGCGGCCAAGCAAGCTGATTTTGATCCCCTCATCGTGTAAGGGTGTGCGGGTGGCTTCGATCACGGCCGTGCCCGCCCGAAACTGCGCCAACGCCGCCACATCATCCCCCAACCGGCGCAGCGCCTCCCCCAGCCGCAGGTGCGCCTCAGCAATCATATCTTGCCGCCCAATGACCTGCGCCAGTGTTAAGGCTGCCTCAAATTCACCACGCGCTGCCGCCAGATCACCACCCACCTGCCGCGCCAATCCCATCGCCAGATGGGCATTCATCGCGTAGATTTTGGTCTCTAAATGAGCCAGCGCCTCCTGTGCAACTGCTACTGCTTCGGCCACCTGCCCCTGCATCAGATACGTTTCGCTGATATTCACTAGAACCCGACCAAGCGAATCTTTCGCTCCATCCTCCCGGCGGCGGGCCACAACCGCTTCAAAACAGGCCATCGCCTCTGCCCATTGCCCGCGATCCCGGTAAATTAACCCCACACCACTTTGCGCCGCGGCTATCCATTGCGCTGATCCCGTCTCCTCAAAACATCGTAGCGCCTGCGTCAGGTTGTTTTCTCCTTCGTCATACCGCTGCAACTGGTAAGCCACAATGCCCAGATTGAGCCAGGCCAACCCTTCACGCAGGCGGTTGCCCAACCGCTGCCAGACCGCCAGACTGTCCCGGTAGCCGGTGATGGCCTCTTGCAACCGCCCGGTGATGCGGCAATATAGGGCGCGGGAGTTGAGGACACGGCCGTATACCATCTCATCCAGTGCTCCATCCGCCAACAAATCATCAAAAACGGCCAGAGCTGCCTCATACTGATCCTGTAAACCGAGCGCCACCCCACCGAAGTAGCGTACCAACTGCTGCCCCACCCGCGCCTGGATGGGCACATCGGCAATACCATTCACCAATGCCACGAACGCCTCCGGGTCATCAAGCAGCAACCGGTTGCCCAGCCGCTCCACCAATACCAGGAAGTGTGGCTCTACGGCCGTGTCCCCTTCACGCAGCCGCCCCGCCAACACCGCCACCCCCGTTTCATGCCACTGCCGCCAACGCAAGAGGTCACCTTGCTCTAATCGTGTCAGATCAGGGGTGGGCAGGGTGAGTACGGCCGTCCACGCCGCATTTGTTTCTCCTTCATCAAACATGATTGCCATTATAGGCCAAAGTAGTGCCAGGCACTTCTACCAAATACAAGGAAAGGTCAACCACCACTTATTCGTCTCTTTGTCAGACATGTGATATTGGCGGGCGATCAATCGCCCACGACAAACATTTTTCAGGAGACAAAACGATGAAAAAACGAATCTGGCAATGGTTGATTGGTTTAGCTTTGCTCACGGCCGTGCTCACCCTGAACACCGGTCGCTCCCAGGCCCATTTGGATCCACCCGCTCCACCTGCTTTCCAGGAAGTAGTTTGGCTGCTGGGCGTCAATGTCTTAAACGACATGGATAATGTTCAGGCCAATGACCCCGGTGAATTGTGGCTGGATTGGACGTTGGTACAGCCGGGGCACGAGGGAAACGCCGGCCGTTTGCCCGCCGCCGGTACCGTCGCCGTCAATGCCCCGCCGGTCGCCCCGTTTCCCGCTCCTTACCCCATGCTGCTCTACAACCATTTGAACTGTAATCCACTGGAACGGCCGTTGGGATTGACGTTGACCCTAAACGATGACGACGGTCTCTGGGGCGCAGACAGCAGCCCGCAGGCATTAGCCATAGGCGCAGCCGGTGGCATTTTTGGCGTTGCCAACGCCCAATTTGCATACACCGTTGAAGTCATGGTCATTCCTCGCCCGGAACTCAACCCATTTTGCGATGGCGAGTATATCCCCCCCGCCGAACAACCCCTGCCACCTGACCCACCGCCACCAACAGGCACACCTTCCCCTTACACCTACTCGTTCGAGGACAATACCGTTACCGTATTTGGTGAAGATGGTACGGTGCTGCTGCAAACGGCCGTTGCCGGCCATCCCCGCGTCCACATCCTCCCCCAATTTATCGCCGTTCTGGACGACGATTCTGTGGAAATTTATGACCTGAACGGCCTCTTGCTCAGCACAACCACCCCGGCCCCAGACCCTCATCTTGTGCCTATGGATCAAATCTCGTTGGCCGTTCACGACACGGCCGTCGAAGTTTACTCCCTCGCCGGGCAACACCTGGACACCATTCCCACCAACGGCCGTGCCGACATCCTGCTCGGTGAATCTATCATCGTCATTGATGACGACTCCGTTGAAATCTATAGTTGGGATGGGGGATTGTTGCAGCATGTCAATACCAACGGCCGTGCCCAGGTCTACCTCAGTGGCCTGGACCTGTTCATCATAGACCAGGCAACCTGGCAGATCTTCACCCAACAAGGCATCCTGATTAGCATGGCCACCATTCCCCCAGGCGCTACCTTGCAAGTACACCTGGACATAGGCCGCGTCATCATCATTGATGATGACTCCGTGCAAGTTTATGATCGTCACGGCAACCTGGTGCGCCATATTCCCACCGATGGCCGGGCTACTGTCCTGGTAGATGGCGACCGCATCATTGTGATTGACGATGACAGCGTGGAAATCTACAACCGCGATGGCGACCTCATCCGCCATATTCCCACCGACGGCCGTGCTACCGTGCAGGTAGACGGCGACCGCATCATCGTCATTGACAACGACAGCGTAGAAATCTATGACCGTGACGGCAACCTGGTGCGCCACATCCCCACCGACGGCCGGGCTACCGTGCAGGTAGACGGCGACCGCATCATTGTCATTGACGATGACAGCGTAGAAATCTATGACCGTGAAGGCAACCTGGTGCGCCACATCCCCACCGACGGCCGTGCTACCGTGCAGGTAGACAGCCACCGCATCATCGTCATTGATGACGACAGCGTGCAAATCTATGACCGTGAAGGCAACCTGGTGCGCCACATCCCCACCGACGGCCGGGCTACCGTGCAGGTGGATGGCGACCGCATCATCGTCATTGATGACGACAGCGTGCAAATCTACGACCGCGAAGGCAACCTGGTACGCCACATTCCCACCGACGGCCGGGCTACCGTGCGCGTCAGTGGCAATCGCATCATTGTCATTGATGACAACTCGGTACAAATTTATGATCGGGAAGGCAACCTGATTCGCCATATTCCCACCGACGGCCGGGCCGATGTCATTGCCTACGAAAACCGCACCCTCACCGCCGATGACAGCGCCGTGAAGATGTATAATAATGATGGTCAACTGCTGCTCAACGTCCCCACCCCTGGCCGGGCCACTGTGACCATTGAAAACGAGACCTTACTGGTCATCATGCCAGACGGCCAGACAATTAACTACTCACTCGACCTGCCGCCCATCGAGGAATTCAGCATCTACCTGCCGATCATTATCAAATAAGTTCACCTGTTTGTAGTAGGCGATTTATCGCCGTCAAGTGGCGATAAATCGCCTACTACGAACGAAGAGGAGACGGCCGTATGCCTCAGCGATTAACCTACCATCTGTTGACTTTGCTTATAGGTCTGGGGTTACTTACGGCCGTCATCCTTCATCTCTCCTCACCACCCGCCGCCGCTTTTGGTCCACTGCGTTTTGTAGATGAGAACGACATCCCCCTGGCTAACGCCGACCTGCGCTTGCTGTGTTACGCTGCCGCCGCCGCCAACAGTCCTCTGCTTGCCGATTTACCCGCACGTACCGATGCCAACGGCTACCTGACCCACTCATTGCCCGCCAACTGTTCCCACCTGGCGGCCCTCTGGCTGCGGCACACGCAGCCCTCCGGCAAACCAGAACATGGCCCGGCTTATTGGGTGTATGCCACAAGCTGGCTGCCCGGCAGCCCGGAACGGCAGTCCGCTACCGGGGACATTCAACTGGCTGAGAGCCAGCCGCTCATCCTCTTTAACGTCGTTGCCAGCCTGGCCTGGCAACCGGCTACCAATTCCCCGTTTGTCGGTCAATTACAAACCGGCCTGCGCGAAATGTCCGCTTATCTGTATGACCTGACGGAGGGGCAAATGGCGGTGGGGGCGGTGACGATTTATGCCGACGGCCGTCATTGGGAAAGTGCCGATCTTCGTTTTCTGGCGGCCAACGATTATCACCCCACCGCTTACATGGGCGGCATTGTGCCCACCGCTACGCCGTACACCGCGCCCGCCACCCTCAGCCAGACGGTGTATGCGCCGGGTGGCATTTACCTGGGGCGCTATTGGGATGGGCTGGATGCAGCCGATCCCGATGGCGGCCATTGGGCGCAGCCCGCCGCCTACCGCACGCTGGCGCATGAATGGGGCCATTATGCCCTGTTTTTGTACGATGAATACCAGCAAAACCAACCCGCCGGGAAACAAGAAACCTATTGCACCTGCCCCGATTTGCCCAATGGCGGGTGCCCGGCTTCGGCGATGGCGTATCATTACACGGCCGTTGCCCTCTGGCACAGCACCGTACACGGCAACCCGCCGGTCTGCCAGCAAACCGACCAGATGCTCGTACATGGCGAGGCAGATTGGACCACATTGCAGCGCTGGGGCGACATTCAGCAGTTGGCGGGTGATTGGCTGCAACCGCCCGCACTGCCGCTGGCTACGCAAACCCCGGACGTGGTGGATGACCTGTTTGGGCGCGCCCCGGGCTACCGGCTGTATCTGCCGGCGTTGGCAAACAGCGGCACGGCCGTACCCGCCCCCACCGAACCAACCATCCACCTGGCGCTAGACGGCAGCTTCACCCAAATGGAATTAGACGCCCTACATCCACAGGTGTATGTGTGGCAAGACGGCCGTGCCCAATATCAGGGCACCAGCGATAGCAGCCGCAGCCTGCCCACTTCCATCGGGCAAATCACACTCCTGGGCATTCAGCCTGCCGCCCATGCCACCGTTTACGCCGAAAAATATGCGACGGAAACAACCAGCGGCGGCCGGTTTGTTATTGCGGGTGAGCCGCCATTGACAAACGGGAATACGCTAACACTCACGGCCGTAACCTGGGAAGCCAGTCTGGATGTGCAGTACGGCATGGTTGGCCCGCTGCTGACGGCGATGACAGTGACGTTGACCGGCCCGGACATGCTGCCCACGCCGCCGGTCGCCCAACGCTGCTCGCCGGATGCGACTATTGGCTGCCCGACCACCCCGGATTGGCGGCAAACAATGACGGCCGTAAACGCCAATACCTGGACGGCCGTGTTCACCGCCGTACCCGGCCAGCCATTGCCCCAATATGGGCTGGTGGGGGTTCAGGCTGCCGGTCATGGAGAGTTGTGGCGCTGGTTCCAATCATTAGGCGGTGTTGGCCCGGCGCATGATGACGGGCAGGCGCCCTTGCTGGATGGATTGGCGATGGTGGCGGCAGATACGGCCGTACCCGGCGCAACGAATCAAGCCATCCTCATGCCTGCCGCCGAATATGCTGCCCTCATGGCCCCGCTGCCGCCTGGTTTTGTCGCCATCGTTGGCACGCCGGTAGACCTGGATGTGCTGCTGCCCGTCCCCAACACACCCTGGCTATTGACGCTGTTTTATCCGCAGACGGCCGTTGACCGGCTGGGCCTGAATGAAGCCCAATTGGAACTGCTGCATTACAGCCGCGCCCTAAACCAGTGGCAGGTGGTGGCTGTGTCCGGGCGTAGTCCGTTGTTGAACTGGTTGGCCTCGGGGCCGGTGGTAGAAGATGGCATTTATGCGGTGGGGTGGCGGCCTGTTCCGCCACCTGTAGCCGACTTTGACGGGCTGCCACAAAATGGCCCTGCGCCGCTGCCCGTGAACTTCATCAATTTGTCCGAAGGGGTGTATGACAGCAGTTTGTGGGACTTTGGCGACGGCGTTACCAGCACACTGACCCATCCATCCCATGTTTACGAAACGCCCGGTTATTACACGGTTACTCTGACCGTTACCGGCCCTGGCGGCAGCCATGCGCTCATCCAACCCAATTTTATTGTGGTGATTGGCACGAATGGTGAGGGGTTAAAGGGAAAATTATCGGGTGACTCCAGAAGAAAAAACTGAACTCCTAAATTTAATGGTCTTGTGGCGTAATAAGGGCTTAACTCCCTTGTCTCACATCGTGGGTTTTGCTCAACTGCTTTTAGAGGGAGGGTCAGAAGAGTTAAATTCAGGCATATGCATAATGGCCGCCCGCTCCCACATCGCCTTGATCGCCTGCATCTCCCCCAAATGCCGCATGGCGTCCAGCAGCACCACCCGATACCAAAAATAGACGCTGCGCTGCTGCCCCTCGCCGGGAACCGGTCCATCCAGCGCACCTTCTGGCAGGTCAGCCAGATGAGCCAGCAATGCCGTGTACACCTCATTGTGGTAGGCAAGTAGATCATCGCCGCTCATCGGTGGCAAGGCAGCTACCTCCTCCTGGCTGTAACCTGTGAGAATGCCCATTCCTCCCGCCCCAATGCCGCGAGGATCATAGCCCGTTTTCTCGGCCCAGCCGCTGCGAAACCAGCGCTGCTCCTCTACGGCACGCCCTTCCAACCGGTGGCTCAATACAAAATCAGCCACCCGCCCCAGATGCCAGATGGTAATGCCAATGCTGTTGGCCGCAACGTCTGGTCGCCAATTCAGCGTGTCGGCGCTCAACGTGCCCAATTCCTTGTTGACTGCTTTTTGCTGCGTTTCCAACAAATCGTGCAGGATTTCTTTGCTTTGCATCATTTCTCCTCTCATTGACCGCCGTCCACCGTCAGCCCGGTCGCTTCTGATATTCACCCAACGGCCGTCCCACGATACGGCCGTTGTCATACACCAAATGCCCGCGCACAAACGTCTGCCTGACCTGCCCCACCCCCGACAAACCGGCAAACGGCGTGTACTCCTGCGCCGAAAGCGAGTCGGCCGGATCAATCGTCCACTGCGCCTCCGGGTCAAACAAAACGAGATCGGCGTCATAGCCAGGAGCCACGTCCCCTTTGCGGTGCAGGCCGAACCGCTGCGCCGGATTCCAGCAGAGCAATTCCGCCACCCGGTTAGGCGACAAACCCCGCCGTGTTCCCTCGCTAAAAATAGCCGGAAACAGATACTCCGTGCCGCCAAAACCAGCCCGCGCCAGCCAGATACTGTCCGGGTCGTCGGGCGACGCTTTCATCGCCTGCGGGCAGGCGGCGTGATCGGTGATAATCCACTCCGCCGTGCCATCTAACACCTTTTGCCACAGATACTCCCGGTCTTCCGGTGTGCGGATGGGCGGATTGACCTTGCCCCATACCCCGCAGTCGTTTGCCGTATCCAGCAGCAAATGAGCGGCGGCCACCTCCAGGCCAAACTGCACATCAGGCCAGGCGGCGCGGGCGGTCAGGGCCGCCTCCATCGCCGCCCGCGAGGTAATGTGCAAGATATTCACCTGCTGCAATCCGGCTGAATGAGCCATGGAACCCACCATGGCGATGGCTAATGCCTCGCTGTGGGGCGGACGGGCGGCGTGCCACGCGGCCAGCCCGGTGATATTACCCGCTTCACGTACACGCTTTTCGTAATCCCGCAGCAGTTCCGGCGTCTCGCAGTGGAAGCTGACCTGAATATAGAGCGCTAAATCGGGGCGGGCGCGTTGCAGTTCGGCGGCGCGGCGGCAAATCTGGTCGAAATGGGCCAGGTCGTACTGGTCGTCATCGGGCAGCATCAGCCACTGTCGCTGGTTGTCGGAACGGCCGTGTAATCCATGCGACCCATAAAACATGAACACCTCGCCAAAATTGGGCGCGCCCGCTTCCGTCGCCAGGTACTCCATTTCCGCTAATTGGCCGCTCTCAATGGGCGAAACGTGGTAGGCGTAATCCACATAATAATTGCCTGCCGAGCGGCGCAGCACCTCCGGCCAGAAGTCACGCCAACTGCCGCCCATGTTCAAATAGTAGCTGCCGGTGCGAGTGTAGGTCATGGCCGTCGTCACCCCGCCCTGCGCCGCCGCCTGACTCTCGCTGCGGGCGTCCTCCGCCAGGTCGCGGTAGATGCCCACGTGCATGTGCGCGTCTATCGCCCCCGGAAAAGCCAGCAAGCCACGGCCGTCATACACCGTTTCCGCCATTTCCGCGCTCAAATCCGGGGCGATCTGGGCAAATTTGCCGTCCTTCACGCCAATGTCAGTTGCTTCCATGCCGTCCTGATTCGGCCGTACCAGCCGCACGTTTTTGATGAGTAGATCGAATGGTTTTGTCATGCCTTCTCCTGATGAGTTATCTGCCTGCCATGCCCACCACACTCACGCCGCAGAAAACGTCGAACGTCTCCAACGTTCCTTCCTGGCCGAAGCCGCTTAAGCCCCAGGCCGGGCGGGGCGCGTCCACGTTTAATTCCAACAGGCTGACGCCGTTGATTTTTACGCCGCCGGTGTTCATCTTTCGGGCGACGGCCAGCGCCCGCTCTTCGTCCCGGCTGAAAACGTAGCCGCCCAGTCCATAAGGCGTCTGGTTCGCCAACCGAACCGCTTCCACTTCATCCAGGAAGGTGTGCAGCGTGGCCACCGGCCCAAAAATCTCTTCCAGCGTTTCCTCCGGGGCGACGCCGGCAATGAGTGTGGGCGGGAAGAAATGGCCCGGCAGGTCGGGCAGCGGCGTGGGGGCGTGGGCCTCTCCGCCAACGGCCGTCAACCTCTCTACGGCCGTCCCAATCCGCCGCCGATGTTCTTCATTCGCCAGTGGCCCCATCTCGCTCTCCGGCGACATCGAATCCCCCAGGCGCACATTTTGCAGGCGGGCCAGCGCCGCGTCCAAAACTTCTCCGGCGATAGATTCATGTACCAGCAGCCGCCCCAGGGCGCGGCACCATTGGCCGTTCAGCGTAGTCAGCCCGGCGACAATGCCTTCGGCCGTTTTCGCCACGTCGGCATCTTCTAAGACAATCATGGCGTTGTTGCCACCCAACTCAAGCTGCATTGCCTTGAAATCATGGGCGCAGGCGGCAGCCACCGCCCGGCCACCCTGCAAACCGCCGGTAAAAGAAACCGCCCGTACCCGCCGGTCAGCCACCAATTGGCCGCCCACGGCCGCACCCCCATTCACAATCTGGAATAACCCCTGTGGCAGACCTGCCTGCTCCAACCCATCAGCCAAAAAGAGGCAGGAGTAGGGCGCC
>CAYXUZ010000212.1:0-10413 GCA_964467705.1 uncultured Ardenticatenaceae bacterium
CCTGTATGGCCCGGCGGCAAAAGTCCACTTCTTCATAATAAAATGGCGAAAACGCCTCATCCATCAGGCCAATGGCGTCCAGCACTGCACGGCGCACGGCCAGCGCCGCCCCGGTCACATAATCCACATCACAACAATCGTCCGCCTGACCGGTGTCGGGCTGTTTGTAGAAGCGGTGGCGACCAATGGCTGACGGATATTCGAGCATGGCCCCGGCGTGTTGCAGGGTACGGCCGTCGCCAAACAATAGCTTCGCCCCGGTAATGCCAATGGTTGGGTCGTTTAACAGAGGGCGCACCAATTCCGTTAACCAGTCGGGGCGCACTTCTACATCCGTATTCAGCCAGACCATAACTTCGGCGGCCGTTTGCAGCATCCCCCGGTTGAGTCCCCGGCTAAATCCCAAGTTTTCTCCCAGGGAAACGATGCGGACGGACGGAAAATGGGTGTGTGTCCAGGTGAGGGAATCATCAATGGAGCCATTGTCCACCAGCACAATCTCGAATGAACCCGGATACGTCAGTTGAGTCAGAGGAGACAGGTATTGTGACAGCAGGTAACGGCCGTTCCAGTTCAAAACTAGAATCGAAACCGTCGGCCATGTGGCGGGGGCGTTTATCAGGCTGTCCATGCAGCCAACGAGTTTACCGCGCAACCGGCAAAGCGGAAAGCGTAATCCGAAGTCCGTAATCCGTGGTCCGATGACGGTTCACGGATTACGGGTTACGTTGGATGGTCGGCAAATAGATGTGGTTAACTGTGGGGACAACGGTAAACGGCAGGGGGGCCGATTCCAGGCTGCGGTCAGGGTCGTAGACGGTGACGTTGAAAACGCCAACTTCATCTACATCGCTGGCGGGGATGACGGCCGTGACCATTGTCTCATTCACATAGGTCGTCGTCCGGTTGGCCCCTTCCCAGCGTACCACCGTCGTCGGCGTAAAGCCAACCCCGTGCGCCGTCAGCGTGAAGGATTGCACCTCATTCAGCCCGGAAATTGAGGGACTGATGCTGTTGAGCAGCAGGCCGCCGCCATACTCATAAGCCCCCACATCGCACGCTCCATTGCGGGCAAACCCACGCTGGTCGGTGGCGGGGCAATTCGTGGCCGCATTAATGGCCGGGCTGCCCGCCAACAGGGGAATTGTTTCCGTGGGACCGCCATAGTCACCCAGAGAACCAAGCAAGGGGTTCACGGCCGTTTGCCCGGCAAAACATTCATAATCATTCCAATTCCCCGTCACCCGCTGCGGGAACTGGATGTTGTGACCGGCGTTGTTGAGTTCGTCGGTGCAATTTTGCTGGATTTGCCATTCGTTACCACCTGTGTTGTTGCTGATAATGCTGTTACGCACCGTAGCCGGCCCGGCAATAGCCCCACCCACAAAACCAGCATAATTGTTGGTGAAGGTGCTGTTGATGATGGTGGTGTTGTCGCTGGTGCGAATGGCGCCGCCAAAACCACGGTGCCAGTCATCACCGGGCAAATTAAGGGTATGAATCGCTTCATTGTAGGCAAAGGTGCTGTTGGTGATAGTCACGGGGGAATTAATCAGCCACAGTGCCCCACCCTGCCCGGCATCGTCGGCGGGCACGGCCGTTGCCGTGTTGTAAATAAAGGTGCTGTTACTCACTGTCATCGGTGCTAATGTGGTACCGCTCTGGTGATAGATTGCGCCGCCGTTACCGCCGGTGGTCAGATTGTTGTCAAAGGTACTCTGATTGATGGTGGTACGGCCGTCTTGTGTGATATAGCTAAAAATGGCCCCGCCCAACTGGTTGGTACTGTTGCCGATAAAGATGGTGCGTTCAATTAGCAGTTCACCGCTCAAATTCTTGGTGCCATCCATGTAGATGGCACCGCCGCCACCGCCGCCAGCCGTATTATTCGCTGTGTTGTTGTTAAATGTGACGTTGACGGTATGCAAATTGCTGTGCAGCAGGTGAACGGCGCCGCCGTTTTGCGAATGGTTGCCGCTGAAGGTGCTGTCCGTCACCGTGGCTGCCGAGCCACCGGAGAGGTAAATGCCACCGCCACCGTTGCCGCCGCCCGGAATGGCGACGGCCGTAGCCGTATTATTGGTAAATGTGCTGTTGCTAATGGTCACAGCCACACCCTCATCATGTGCCCCCCAGCCATTGGTAGCCAGGCCACCGCCATTGTGCCCGGTATTGCCGGTGAGGGCACTATTTTCAATGGTCAGCGTACTCAACCGCTCGGCATAAATGCCGCCCCCATCTTCGCTGCTATACCCGTTGGCAATGGTCAGGTTGCGAATGGTCACGTCGGCCCCGTTTTGAATGTTGAAAATGCGTGTACCGCCGCCGCCGCTGAGGGTAATCAGCCCACCGCCGTCAATGGTCGTGTTGGTCGTGATGGTTTGCTGGCTGGTGAGAGTAATGGTATGCGCCCCACCACAGTTGAACGTGACCAACCCGCCACCGCTCAGGGCCGCTGCCAGGGCGGTTTGGGTACAACTTGCGGGCGACCCATTGCCTACCACCCCCGCTCCTTGCGCCGGTTTTGCCAGCAACAGTAACAACAATACAAGAGGTACAAGACGGAAAAAATAGAGAGCAAGTTGTTTTGTTTTCATGGCCTTCCTCGTTCGCTACACAGTTTGATTACCGCTCACGGATGACCGCTTACGAATTACGGGACATTGTGCGGGAGGGCACGGCCGTGTTAAACCGGACTTTGGTACTGGCAAAACAAACAAAGAAGCCCCCCTAAAGATTAAGATCAATCGCGGGCTTTTAGCCCAATGTGGCGCAAAATATCACCGAGAGTTTTGTGTTTGTAATCGGTAAACTCACCAGCGTCGAAGAAAGAGCCATAACAAACCGGGCAGCTTTCATACCAGATATGGGGCTGCTGCACATCTACCATGCGCGTCAGCGGTGCATGATCGTGAGGACAGGCGATCTGGTCAATTGGGTTGTACTTTGCGCCCAGGTTGGCATCACCCGTATCAATGATTTCAGAACCAGACAGTGCTTTTAGTCGTTCTGGTTCAAATTCATCAAACCAGATGCCCAGGCATTGCGAGCAGCGCTCGACCACAATGCCTTCGAATTCCACCTGCTTCATCAAACTCTGACATTTTGGACAGTTCATCATAACCTCCTGCAATCCACAGATTACGCAGATTTAGCCAATACAAATAATCTGGATTATCTGCGGAATCTGTGGATTGGATTGTATCACTGCCAGGAAGTTACGGAAATGAATAACGGCCGTTGCGATCAATCAGGCTTCACGGCCGTGATCCGGGCACTAAATATGCGGGCTGATCCTTCGCCGCGCGGATCTGCTGCTAATTCTGCATCCGGGTGAGCTTTATCCCGAATGGAAATTTGGGTGAAGCCCGCGGCTTGCATCCAGGCCGCATAGTCGGCCACGTCTTCCGCCCCGGTCACGCAGCCCGCCCAACGGGACATGTCCGCTCGCTCTTCCGGCGTGAAACTGCCCTGCGTCACCATATCGGAAACCGCCAGTTTACCGCCTGGTTTGAGGACACGGAAGGCCTCCTGGAAGACGGCCGTTTTGTCCGGGCTGAGATTGATGACGCAGTTGGAGAGGATCACATCTACACTATCTGAGGCGACCGGCAATTTTTCAATGTGCCCATAACGAAACTCCACATTGTCGGCCTCTATTTTCGCTTTGTTGCGGTTGGCCTTTTCCAGCATCGCCTCGGTCATATCCACGCCAATGACATGGCCGGTTGGCCCCACCCGCTGCGCCGCTAGAAAACAATCAATACCGCCGCCGGAACCCAAATCCAGCACCGTCTGTCCCGGCTGCAATTCAGCAATGGTGATGGGGTCGCCACACCCCAATGACATACCCGTTACGTCCGCCGGTAGATTACTCACATCCACATCATAAAATTCGGTACCGCAGTATCCATCACTGACGGTATCACCACAACAGCCAACCTGTTCGGCCGGTTTTAGCTCCACCTTGAATTCACTGGCCAGACGGCCGTAGCGCGCCTTCACTTCTTCATGTATTTGTTCAGCTGTTAAAGTTGTCATATCAATCTCCATATTGAGTTATTTACATATGTCTATGTGTTAATTAAAAAAAGAGGGTAAAGTCATCACCGGTAACGGCCGTTACTCTCCAATTTCCACATGTACCTCAGGGGCAAATACTTGCATAATGGCGCCGCAGCAGAAGGCCACCGCATCCTGATTCAATGAGTAATACACCTGTTTACCTTCCCGCCGCACATGCACCAACCCGGCATCGCGCAATACACTTAGGTGGTGAGACACAGTGGGCTGAGACAAAGTGCCCATCTGCTCCACCACATCAGTGACACACAACCATTGGCAGCACAATAACCCCATAATGGTTTGCCGGGTCTCATCTGCAATTGCTTTACCAAAAGTTACCGAATTCATCAGCATACATATCGAAGTTAGTCTATATGTTCTTGATTATACTGCCCTCCTGACTTCTGTCAAGGAGCAATTTACAGATCATGCCCGGTCAGGAAAGGGAGCGAGTTGGATACCAAAAGTAGCACCCCCTTATGCTCGGGACTGTACCCGGTGAAAAAGTTTGACGCTGCTACGGCCGTGTGCTATCATCTCCTGTGCGGCACCGGTCAAAAGACCGGGCTGTTTGTTTATTGAAATATGCATTAAAACGGAGAAGAGAATATTCGGAAGCGACGAAGTAAAACAGCGTATAAAACAACCTCAACCACTGATTACCGGGTGAATAGAGAAATTCGGGTACGTGAGGTGCGGCTCATCGATCACAACGGCGAAAATCATGGGGTTGTGCCCGTTGCCAAAGCCAGGCAGTTAGCTGAAGAAGCTGAACTCGATCTGGTTGAAGTAGCGCCCAACGCCGATCCACCAGTTTGCCGTATCATGGATTTTGGCAAATTTGCCTACGAGAAGACAAAAAAGGAACGAGAGGCGCATAAACATCAAAAGCAGATCGAGATCAAAACTATTCGTCTGACGCCTCGTACATCTGGGTTTCACAAAGATGTGCATGTACAGCGAGCCAAACAGTGGTTGGGTGAAGGTAAAAAAGTGAAATTCCAGGTGCGGTTCAAAGGGCGTGAGATCACGCACCCCGAATTAGGACAGCAGACGCTAGAAGAGATTGCTAAAGATTTAAGTGAAATGGCAACCATAGAACAGGAACCAAAACTGGAAGGATGGTCTATGACATTGTTGATGACTCCAACCAATCTGTAGGGTTTTGCGATCACACAGTTGCATTGTGTTTACGCCCCCACTGGGGGCTTTTTTATGAGGGTAAGTAAAATAAAATGGCTAAACAAAAACAGAAAAAGTACAAGTTGAAGACATATAAAGCGGCTGCCAAACGCTTCCGGGCAACTGGCAGTGGCGAAATTGTGCGCACCAAAGGTGGCAAAAGTCACTTGCGCCGGCGCAAATCCAAGCGCGTCAAACGGCAGTTTGACAAAATGCTGGTGGTAGAAAGCAAGGGGGAGCAGAAGCGTATTAAGCGGCTGTTGCCTTATATGCGACAGTATAAAGCGAATCCGCCAGCCGGATAATTTTATTAGTGTTTGTTTATCGCTGCCTGGCCTCGGTTTTGACAGTAATCGGCAACCAATCGGTTTACGGAAGGGCTTGAGCGCCAGCGCCAACTAAATGCGAGGTAAAAGAGCATGAGAGTTAAAGGTGGGTTTACAACCCAACGTCGTCATAAAAAGATTTTGCGTATGACCAAAGGCCAGTGGGGTACGCGGAGTAAATTGTTCCGCCGCGCCAACGAGGCCATGATGAAATCATACTGGTATGCGTACCGGGATCGTCGTGTTCGCCGCCGGGAGTTTCGGCGATTGTGGATCGCCCGCATCAATGCCGCTTCCCGGATGCATGGCTTGAGTTACAGCCGTTTTATGCATGGATTGAAGCTGGCTAACGTGCAATTAGACCGCAAAGCGTTGGCTTATCTGGCAGTGACGGATGAGCAAGCGTTTACGGCCGTTGTGCATAAGGCCAAAGAAGCACTGGCCGCTTAGTTTCCATTCAAACCAACCCTCACTAAATAAAACGCCACCCTTGCATCAGGGTGGCGTTTTTATTTTTGTTTGGCAAACGGCCGTCAATCGTAGTTGTCGCCTCTATACCCTTTGCGTATGATCCCCCGGTTTACCCGTCATTCGTAACTCGTAATCTGTGACCCGAAGTTGGATTACGGATTACCGTTCTGTTCTATGGATGAGGTATGCAAAGCAGATTGGCGCGAGAAAACCGACTGTTTTTAGCCTGCATGGTAGCCGTGTTGCTCACGGCCGTTGCCCTACGTCTGTTTGCCATTACCAATATTCCCCCTGGCCTGACGCATGATGAAGCGGATCATGGCATCACCGCGCTTTCCATTTTGCAAGGGACACGCGCCGTTTATTTCACCATTGGGCACGGCCGTGAACCGCTCTACGATTATGTGACGGCACTGGTGATGGCGGGGATTGGGCCAACGTTTTTGGCCGGAAGGCTGACGGCCGTGTTTGCCAGCCTGCTCACCATCTCAGGGATGGCCGCCTGGGTACGGCGAGCGTTCGATTGGCAAACGGCCGTGTTCACCGCCGCCGGTTTAGCCGTCAGCTTTTGGCCGCTCATGGCCGCCCGCCAATCGCTCCGTTCTATCCTGCTGCCGCTGTTGTTTGTACTGACCGTCTATTTTTTCTGGCATGGTTTATGGCGTGGCAGCTGGCGGGCGGCTGAAGCCTCCTCACGTATCACGCATCACGCATCACGTCCCACCGATTACCGATTACCGATTACCGATTACGCAACAGCCGGTCTCTTCCTCGGCCTCACCTTCTACACCTACATCCCGGCGCGGGTGTTGTGGCTAGTGTTTCCGTTGACGTTGGCGTATATGGCGCTGGCCGCAGGGCCGTTATTCCACAAAACCTGGCGCGGTGTATTGTTCATGCTCGTTTTAGCCGGGGCGGTGGCGTTGCCATTGCTCCTTTATCTGGCCGCCCACCCGGAAGCGGAGGTGCGGATTCGAGAGTTGAGCGGGCCGCTCACGGCCGTGACCCAGGGACACCTCTCCCCTCTCTGGCAAAACGCACGTGAAGGGGTCGGCATCCTTTTCTGGCGTGGGGATGATTTCTGGCGTTATAACGTTCCGGAACGGCCGTTGTTGGGGCCAGCGTGGGCATTATTGTTTGGTGGGGGGCTGGTGATGGCGGGTTGGTGGGTGGTACGGCCGTTAATCAGACGGCAGCCTGATGATAATTTGCGGGGCACGGCCGTATTCCTGGCGCTGTGTTGGCTGCTTCTGGGTTTAGCGCCGGTATTGGTCACCGGCCCCTCCCTCAGTACCACCCAGGCCATGGGCATGCTGCCGGTGTTGTTCCTGTTCCCGGCGCTAGCAATAAGAGAGATTGGGAGATTCGGAGATTGGAGATGGGGGGATTGGAAGTTGCACAAGCTGTTGGTACTCTCTTGTGTGTTGTTGTTTATGGGCACGGCCGTGATCACCGCTCGTGATTATTTTGTTACCTGGGCACATACGCCGGAAGTGCGGGTGCAGTATGAGGCGGCAATGACGGCCGTGATGCACTATTTGAATGAACAAGATGTAACTGATGTCGCCATCTCCACCATCACCCCCGGCCAATACCATACCCCGGCGCTGGCGCAGATGACGTTGACCCATGATAACGTAAGTCCGCGCTGGTTTGACGGCCGTACCGGTCTGCTCATCCCCCATGCCCCTGATGCACTCATCATCTTGTCCGGTTTTGCACCGTTGCCGGACACCTTGCAAGGGTATCTGGACACGGCCGTGCCACTAAGCACTATACTCCAACCTGTCACGGATCTGGATCGGCCCTTGATGGTCTATCAGCTAGATGGGGATGGCTGGCTGGCAGAGCATCGGCCGTCTGTCACATTCAACCCGCCTATCCAGTTTGGCGATGCAGCAGAATTGGAAGGATATGATCTGTCCCAAAGAGAATTTTCACCGGGCGAAACGCTCCAATTAATCACATTCTGGCAATTGGTAACGCCAACGCCGGATATTCGCCTGTTCACCCATCTTACCGGGGTCAATGGCGTCCCTCTAGCCCAGACCGACCTGTTGGCCGCTCCCGGCGAAAGTTGGGCAAGCGGCGACCGGCTGCTGCAACTGCATGAAATCACCCTGCCACCTGATATGCCGCCCGGCAATTACCCACTTACCGTTGGCTGGTACACCTGCCAGGACACCGACTGCCAGCACACCCAACGCCTGCTCACCCCCACCGGGCAAGACTACTTCACCCTGGAAGAGGTAACTATCCTTGACAAAGTGACAAGGTGATAGGGTGACAAACAGGCGACTTATACCGATGACTGATAACCGATTACGGATTACCGATTACGGATTAAATTTGGAAAAACTCCTTATCATCAGCCTCACGCTGCTGGCTTTTGCCCTGCGCGTCTGGCAGTTGGCCGACTTCCCGCCTGGCTGGCGGGATGATGAGTTGATCAATTCGCTGGTCATTTCGCAAAAGGTACTGGATGGCGACTGGCAGCTATTCTATCCCGACGCCTCTGGTAATGAGGCTTTATATTTTGTGCTAAACGCGCCGATGCTGGCTTTGTTTGGGGCGAACTTTGTGGGGATGCGATTGTTGTCGGTATTTTGGGGTTTGACGGCCGTGCCCCTCACCTGGCTGTTGGGGCGCAAATTGTTTGGCAGTTGGGTGGGGCTGCTGGCCGCCGCCGGGCTGGCCGTCAGCTTCTGGTCGCTCATGTACTCCCGCTTCGCCCTGCGCCAGATTGTCACGCCCACCTTACTCCTGTTAGCCTTCTACTTTTTCTGGCGGGGGTTAACGGGTGTCAGGTGTCAGGTGTCAGGTGTCACGCCTCACGCCTCACCGCTCACTGCTTACGCCCTCGCCGGTTTCTGGCTGGCGCTCGGCTTCTATGTTTACTTTGCCGGTCGCGGAGTGCCGCTGATTTTAGTAGCGTTTTGTGTTTACATGGCTGTATTCGCCTGGCCGCTGCTGCGGCGGGAGTGGAGGGGGATTGTGTTCATGTTTGTGGTCACGGCCGTGTTCG
Source organism: uncultured Ardenticatenaceae bacterium (assembly GCA_964467705.1). Classification (GTDB taxonomy): domain Bacteria; phylum Chloroflexota; class Anaerolineae; order Promineifilales; family Promineifilaceae; genus CAADGU01. The sequence goes on from CAYXUZ010000212.1 coordinate 9,070, forward strand.
TCATTCCCCTCTTCTACACCATTCAACAACAGCCAGAGGCCGAAGCACGGGTGGGGGAATTGGCCGGCCCGCTCGTCGCCGCCCGCGAAGGTGACTTCAGCCTCATCCAAAAACACGTCATCGTCACCCTGAGCATGTTCCATGCTGACGGCGACGACGAATGGCTCTACAACATCCCCCACCGTCCCGTCTTCGGCCTGTTGGGCGCAATTTTCATGTGGGGCGGCGTATTCATTGCCCTCTATTACACCCTCAAACCAATCGTAGAGTGGGCGAGGCAGGCGGTGATAACGTTTCGTGGGCACAGGCAAAGGGCGAGACAGGCGGAAAAAAGGCTTGACGCGGGGTATAGCTCTCTCCCGCCTGTCCCGCCCCTACCAATCACGCATCACGCATCACGCATCACGCATCACCGATTACCGTTCACCGATTACCGCTTACCGTCCGCCTTCCTCCTCATCTGGTGGCTGGTCGGTCTTTCGCCCGGTTTTGTCAGCGTGCCGCCCGCCAGTCTGGGGCATACCATCATTGCCCTGCCCGCCACGTATATGTTGATGGCGCTGCCGCTTTGGCGGCTGCAACGGTCAATGGTCAATGGTCAATGGTCAATGGTCAGTCGCAAACTTGCGGGGTCTGTGTGTGGCCTTTTGGGCATACTTTTAATTCTGACCATTGCGATGCGCGACCTGCCTGATTATTTTGAGACATGGCCGCAGCGGGGGATGGTACGCTTTTTATACCGGGCGGATTTGCATGAATTGGCGAAGTATTTGAACGAGCAGCCCGATTCGATTGTAGGTGATTTTGCCATTGCCAGTTTGTTGGATGGGCCATGGGATAAGGTGGCGCTGGAAATTGATCTGGCCGAGGATACCTCCGTCGCCCCCCGCTGGTATCACCCGGAACGTGCGCTTTTTTTACGGCCGTCGCTCAGCCTGCACTGGTCGCCCCTCATCCCCTCGCCGTATACTGACTGGTTGGAACCGGTGGCCGGGCAGACGGCCGTCGGCCATTTTTCGCCCGTACAGCCATCCCTGACCTTGCCAAAAAGTGAGCCGGTCTGTTTTGCTAATGGTCTGTGCAATGTCCACGCGGCCTACGACCCGGCAACGGGCATTTTAGAATTGGGGTGGCAGGTGGCACGGCCGTTAAACCTGCCCCCCTTCACCCTCATTAGCAACCCGCCGCCGCCGGGCGTCTATGCCGGGCTACGTCTGTCCGTTTTTGGGCAGGTGTTGGATGCTGACGGAAACTTTATTACCGGTGATGATGGCTTATGGGTAGACCCCTACAGCTTGCAGCCCGGCGACATCTTCGTGCAAAAGCACCGCCTGACCATCCCCC
>CAYXUZ010000213.1:0-10303 GCA_964467705.1 uncultured Ardenticatenaceae bacterium
ATTCACACCATGCTCAAACGCCTCGCTGCCGCTTAATTTTCAAATGGCCTCTTAGGAAAGAAAAATTAATCAAGTGCGGGACTCGTCATTCCCGCCTTCGCGGGAATCCACGCTTTTGAAGAAGCGGTGGCGCGTTCAACCATAACTTTAGCTAGACGACGGCCGTACTCCCAACTGTTATTCTGAAGATTGATTTACTGCGCGAAGGAACAACGGGCAGTCAACAGTGAGAGGTTATTGTGCCCACTAAAACCATCTACGAAGAACGACTGTCATCGCCCAAGACGGAAATGCTCTTTGTCGTTCTGGCGCTTCTGTTCCTCTCCCTCGCGGTCTGGCGAGTCACAGCACGTGGCCTCGACGGCTGGGGCATCCTGTTGTTCTGCTTGTTCGCTGTGTTTCTGTTCTACTCGCTAAATTACAGAACACTCGTCATTCGTCTAACGGGCCAATCGCTGAGGCTCACGTTTGGCATCTTCACCTGGACAGTTCCGTTGCAGAACGTTGAAGGATGCCGCCTCGATGATTCACCCACTCTGGCGAGGTATGGCGGGGCCGGAATACACTTCATGTCCATAGGCCAGAGATACCGCGCTTCGTTCAACTTTCTGGAGTATCCGAGGTTGGTGATAGAGCTGAAGGTCAAAAAGGGGTTGGTACAGGACATTGCCTTTTCGACAAGAAGGCCAGACGAGGTAATGAAGCTGCTCCAAGAGGTAACAGCGCCGGAACGCTTCGCCAAAGCCGCCGCTGTTGGGCAGCAAATTCAAGGGAGTTAGAAATGACAAGATTTCAGTTGAACAGGTCGCGTTTTATCGTTGGCGTAGTCTTGGTGATCATAGCAGTTCTGATGTTTCTGTTTGCTGAGGGCGACTATGCTACTGCTGGGGCGATCGGGATTGGTTTACTCGGCCTGATAAGTATCGCCATATCCAGAAGAAATTAGATTGCGCTGTAGGCCACCCAACAAATGCTGCGTTAGTATGGTTGGTTTGCATTTGGGCTGGTGTTTGTGCTGCTTTACCTGTAGGAGCAACTGAACAGGAACGTTATCTAAAAAAGTGAATTGAATGAAAACTGTGTACTTCAGTAGCAGGATTAAGAAGTTACGGAGGTGAAATATGCCAGTCAACTGGCGTGAAATGCAACAAGAAATGCGCCCCATCAAGGATTATGATGATTTGCGCCGACGCTGGCAAGATGCTTTTGCCCATCCATTTGTTTGCCAGACATACAATTTCACCATGCTCGAAATGGCCGAATATACACAGCGTTTGCTGGGAGAAGACACACGCAACCGCTACCCAGAATATGCCCAAAGATTGATTGAAACTTTCAAACATCTTCATCAAGAAGGTGTAGTGGACATTCAAGATTTGGTGAGGCAGTTAGGCACACCGGAAGCGTTTGAAGCATTCACTGAACAGACAACCATTGAGGCGAAAGAACTTATGGCGGCGCTAAAGTATCTCGTTTACTGGTTCATACCAGCGAATAAGTTGCTGAGTGGATTGGTCAGCAACCATTCACCATTAAATGAGGCTATTCAACAATTGCGGAGCCGGGGGATTCGAACGAACCTGGATATTCTGCAACAAGGGCTTACCCCTGCGCTCAGGAACACGTTAGCCAAAAGCAGTGGCGTACCAGAAGAGATAATCAATGAATTGGTTAACAGAGCAGATTTCTCGCGCATACCGTGGGCGGCTCAGGCAACCATCTCCAATATTATTGGGGCGGGTTATGGAAGCCTGAAAGAATTAGCCAATGCCAATCAGGATCAGCTTTATCGTGATTTTTATAGCTATGGGATTTCCATTGGAAAGAACCTGAAACTGGGCAATGAAATAGATAGCAGTTACCGCATCGCCAGAATGATGCCCGTGGTTTTAGATTAATTGCCGCCCTTGCCGTTCAGCATAAGGAGGATGTCATGCACGAACGTATGATGGACAAGACAACCCAGCCATCTGACGAGGATATGATCAACATAATTGGACAACCTATCGCTGATGCCTGGACAGTTCTGCGACGTTTCCTGGGGGAAACCTACGATATCGTTCCCATTTTCGATTCCGGGGGCAAAAAGTACGGTTGGAACCTGCAACACCGTGCGGGTGGCCGCCCATTATGTGAAATGTATCCAGAGAATGGTTCGTTTACAGCCCTGGTGGTGCTGGGAAAACAGGAACTGGAACAAGCCCTGGAAAGGATTGATACTTTTGGCCTGACCGTTCGGCAGACGTTAGTGGAAACGCCCAGATACCATGATGGCTGTTGGATGTATATCCGTGTATCTGACCCGCTAACTTGCCAACAAGATGTACAGGACATTCAACAACTCATCTTGATCAAGAAAAAGCCGCCGAGAAAGAAACCACCTGTGCCGTGACAAGTCCGTCGGAGAAGCATAACCCCGGTCATAACTTTAGTTAGAGGACGGCCGTACCCCTTCTCCCCTATCCTGTGAGCATGGTTCACCGGCGATCATGTCCTGATCCCGGTCTGGGAGAAAAATGATGTCAGAGCAAGAGAAGTTTGAAAAAGTGGAAGTGCCCGAAGATGGTTATCCCTCACGCCGTGAGCGGCGCGCCCAACGCCGTGCTGCCCGGCAGTCTGGCGGCTTTGGCTGGTTCATCGGCTTGTTGTTGATTGTTATCGGCGGTCTGTATTTGCTGCAAGATGGGGGCTATTTGCCCACCTTCACCAACTGGTGGGCACTGTTTCTGTTGTTGCCGGGTGTAGGCGTCTTGTCAGCGGCCATCGGCGCCTACCGGCAAAATGGCGGTCACTGGACAACTGAGGTGATGGGATTATTCCTGGGCAGCCTGCTGTTCTTTGGGATCACGGCCGTCTTCCTTTTTGAACTGGACTATAGCTGGCTACTGCCCGTGTTCCTGATTGCAGCAGGTTTGCTGTTGCTCTTCAGCCCCAGGTTAGCTCACCGGTAAGACAGTTTGAACTGGAGAAAGATTGCCAGCCGTTAGCGTGCGGATAGGTGTTTTTGTGCCATCTGGCATACGATGTCTGGTAAATGACAGATTTTCACATCACGAGATTGTGAAAAAACAGGAGACATGATGCGTACTAAGACTTTCTTTTCAATGACATTGATCGCGATGTTGGTCGTCTTTATGGCGGCCTGTAATGGGATAATGGGGCGCGTTGGGGAGTCGGAAATTGTATCCGGGTCGGGCAATGTGGTGACGGAAACACGCGAGGTGAGTGGCTTCACGGCCGTGACCCTGCAAGGGTTTGGCGAGGTCATCATAGACCAGAACGGCAGCGAAGCACTCACTGTCACTGCCGATGATAACTTCATGGAACACATATTCACGGAGGTCAGAGGTGACACCCTGTTTATCCGAAACACGGAAGGCGTCGTCTTCACGGATGTTAGCGAACTGACCTTTCACATTGACGCCGCCGCGCTCAATGAGGTGGAGCTATCCGGCGCAGGCAGCATGAACATCAGCAATCTGGACACCGACAGGTGGCAGGTGACGTTGCCCGGCGCGGGCAGCATCACGGTCGCCGGGCAGGCGACAGAGCAGACGGTGGAACTGAGCGGCGCGGGCAGTTATCAGGCTGCCGAATTAGTCAGCCAGGAGGCTACCATTCACAGCAGCGGCGCAGGTTCGGCCGTTGTCCAGGTAAGTGACACGCTAGATGTGACCATAGATGGGTTGGGCCATGTGGAATACATTGGCAATCCCACGGTGACACAGGAGATTAACGGGGTGGGTAGTGTGCGGCAACGGCCGTGACCCATCCCAGGAGGTGGTTTTACTATGTTTCGTTCTTTGATCATTTTGTTGCTTCTATTGCTGTTGGTGGGCTGCACGGCCGTTAGCGAGGCCGAACCCTCTGGAAATATGACGGAAGACCAGCAAAACGTGGCCGTCATCTGGCCCGGCGCACATGAAGCGGTAGATGCCCAGCCGGTGCTGCAATGGGAGGCGTTCCCGGAAGCGGCCCAATACCAGGTCATCATCGTCAACAGTGATACGAATGAGACGGTTTTCCGGCAAACGACCACCGAAGGGGTGATGCCGGTGACGCCGCCACTGCCGGAAGGGGGCAATTACACCTGGACGGTACAGGCGCAAGACGCCAACGGCGAGGTGATCGGCGAGGTACACAGTTTCTTCAGCGTGAAGGGTGGATTGACGGCCGTGTGGCCGGCCAATGGCGAATCGGTAGATAACAAACCTATCCTGCAATGGGAGGCCTTCCCCGGCGTCAGCCAATATCACGTTATCGTGGTGGATGATGACGCTTACCCACCGGTAGTGGCCTTTGACCAGGTAACGGCCGAAACGATGATTGAAGTCACGCCCGCCCTGGAACCGGGCAGTTTTAGCTGGACAGTGCAGGGCCTGGACGAAACAGGCCGTATTCTGGCCGAAGCAAATAACCAATTTATGGTAGAGAAGTAAGGCGATTTGGAAAATCACGCCACATCTCTAGGAGGAAAATCATGAAAGGTAATCGAGCAAATCTGGTGTGGGGGGTTGTCCTCATCTTGTTTGGCGGCTTTTACTTGCTGCAAACGATGGGATGGCTGCCCGAATTTGGGCCGCTGGTGTGGAGCGGGATTTTTGCGGCCGCCAGCATCCTTTTCCTGGTGACATATCTGGCGAACGGCCGTGAGGCGTGGGGCTGGTTGTTCCCGATGAGCATTTTTGCCGGGCTGGCCATCGTCTTGTTCCTGGCGGATAGAGAAGCCGAAGGGACGTGGATTGGCGGTCTGTTTTTGGCGGCGGTGGGGCTGCCATTTTGGCTGGTCTTTGCTATGGACCGCAAGGCCAACTGGTGGGCGTTGATTCCGGGCTGGGTGTTCGCAGTGCTGACGGCCGTCGTCCTGCTCAGCGACACCATCGCCGGCGAACTGATGGGGTCGTTGGTCATGTTTGGCATTGGCCTGCCCTTCCTGGCCGTCTATCTGGCAAACCGGACACACTGGTGGGCGCTCATCCCCGCCGCCATTTTGTGTGGCCTGGGTGTGCTGCTCCTGTTTGTGAACCAGGCGCCGGACACATGGATTGGCGCCTTTGTCCTGCTGATGATTGGCCTGCCTTTCCTCTTTGTTTTTGTGCGTGTGCCCAAGCAGTGGTGGGCCATTATCCCTGGCGGTATCATGCTGACGTTGGCGATTGTCACTCTGTTGGCCGGGGTCATTGAACCGGAAACCTGGGGCGAAAATGTTCTGGGGCTGGTGACGTTTTGGGGCACGGCCGTGCCCTTCATCTACCTCTGGCTGCGGCGCGAAGTGTATCCAACTGAGTGGGCCAAATACCCGGCAGCAGCCCTGCTGCTGTTAGGTGTCATCGCGCCGTTTGTGGAGGAAGTACCGGGTGGTATGCTGGCGGTTGTTTTGATCTTGATTGGGGGGTGGTTGTTGTTGGATGCAGCGCGGCATCCCAAACTGAAAGGGTAGTCAGGTGTGTAAGCAAATGAGGTGGGCCAGATGATTGGCCCGCCTCATTTTTTGCTGAGGATCAAGAGTTCTTCATACGGCCGTCGTTCCGGTACAGAATCTGGCGGCGATTCCCGATGCTGTAAAGTGAAACCGTTGGTTACAAACAGATCAATGATGGCGTCTGGCTGTACGGTAAACGGCGGGCCGCCAGCGCGTGTTCCAATGGGGTAAGCCAGAGTCACAAATTGACCGCCCGGTTGCAGCAGGCGCGTCACCAGGTTGGCATACTCGCCGCGTCGTTCGGGCAAGATGGCACAAAAGCAGGTGTAGTCGAGAACGTAGTGGTAACGGCCGTTGAACCCCGATGGCAGTTCAAAAAAGTCACTTTGCACCACATCAACGGGATGGTGGGGGTCATTCAAGCCTTGCATGGCAGTAATGGCAGCATCGGCAAAGTCTACGGCCGTGACCATAAAGCCGTGCCGGGCAAACAGCCGGGCATCATGCCCGCGCCCTGCACCTAACACTACCATTGCTCCCGGCGTTAGCTGCCCCTGGGAAGCCAGCCGGGCAAAAACCGGCGTTGGCCTACCCAAATCCCAGGTGAACTGGTTGTTCTGGTAGCGGGTTTCCCAAAATTGCGGTGTGTTGGCTTCAGTCATAGGTTAATTGGGCATGGCCCGGACGCCCCGTGTTTCCAACGAGCGCACCGGAATTTTTACGATAAAGGTGGAGCCTTTCTGCGGCTCGCTGTGGACGGTGATGTCCCCGGCCATCATCTGGCAATAATGGCGGCTGATGGTCAGACCTAATCCCGTACCTTGATATTTGCGCGCCAGGGAATTGTCTAGCTGCGTAAACGGCTGGAATACCTGTGTGGTTTGTTCAGGCGTCATGCCAATGCCCGTATCATGCAGTTCAAAACAGATCTCGTCCGTTTCCGGGTTAAAGAGGGAATGATGCCGGGTGACAAAGAGTTTGATCTCGCCACCTTCGGTGAATTTGGCGGCATTACTGAGCAGGTTGAGCAAAACCTGGCGCAGTTTGGTGGGGTCGGCATAAATGCACCCCAGGTCATTGTCCATAGACAGGTGGAAAACATTGGCGTTGCGGGAGATAAGTGGCTGCGCCATGAGCACCAGTTCATCTACCAGATGGCGCACATCAAACAGTTCTTCATGCAGCTCCATCATACCCGCTTCAATTTTGGAAAGGTCAAGTATATCACTCACAACTTCTGATAGGTGACGGGCGGAAGTGGAAATTTGGGACAGACGAGGCAGTAGGTCATCGTACCCTTTGTTGAGCGCCAATTTATGCACAATTTCGGTGTAGAGGGTGATGACCGTAAGGGGGGTGCGTAGCTCATGGCTGACATTGCTGAGGAAGGCGCTTTTGGCGCGGCTGGCGGCTTCGGCTTCCTGGCGGGCACATTCGGCGGCTTCTTTGGCCTGGCGCATAGCGGCGGCGGCTGCTTTGCTTTCGCTGATGTCCACCAGCACCAACACTTGCCCGTTGAACCGTTGGCGGTGATCGTAGAGGGGCATGAGACGGCCGTCATAAACACAATCACGGCCGTCTGGCAGCAAGGCGGTAAATTCTGTGTGGGTAAAGGCCGGTTGGGGTTGGTTGGCAAACAAGGCGTGTAAGGAAGGGAATACGGCCGTGACCGGCAGCCCCACCCCCACCCTCACCGGGTCATTGGCAATGCGCTGTGCTGCCGGATTCATATCCACGATTCGCCCCTGCCCATCCAGCACCACCACCCCATCGGCCATATTTTCAATGACCACATCCCGCGCCAGAGGCGTCAGGTCAAATAGTTGAAAACGAAACAAGGCCCAGGCAATACAGACCCCGCTCAAGACAAAAGCAAACGAGGTCGGGTTAATGGGAACAGGTAACAGATCAAAAAAGTAAGCAACACAGGCTACCCAGGGGAAAAGCACGGCCAGTATCATGGCTGCTAGTTGGTAACGATACGGCGACGATGACCGGCCAAACGCTTGTGCCAGCAACAACAGCCCCACCAGCACCAGTAAATTAAAATAGACAATGTGAACCAGGAACCAGGGGCCATAAATCGCCTGCCAGACAGCCACGCCCTGGTAACGGGCCACTTCCACAGAGCGCCAGACCAGGCCATGTTGTTCATTTGTCCAGGTGAGCGATATTGTGATCAGGGGGATGATTGCCAGTGCCAGCAAGCGGGGGCGGGTGAGCCATGGGGCACGCTGTGTCACCAACAGCGCCAATACCAGCCAGATAACCGGCATGGCAGCCACGCCCACATATTCCAGTTTTGCCAGGGCGATAATGGTATAAACATTCTGGCTGCCTAATTCCAGGGTATAACCCAGGGCATAAATGGTCACAGCGACCGTTAACAGCAGAAAAACGTCTGCTTCGGCTGCCCGCCGCCGCTGCCAGCCAACAAAAAACAGCGCCACAACCACCAATGTGCTAATAAAAAATGGCAGCATATAGGGGTGATATTGCCAGGCAATCATGCTTTTCCTCTTCCGCGTCAGGAAGTGCGCCACAAGCATACCAGCATTGGGGGGTAGCCGATGTGTGATTGATTGTCAAATGAACAAGGGCAAGGGCACACGTTCCTCAACCACAAAAACTGTTCCTGCCAAAGATACGCGCAGATGACGGCCGTGTCAACCAGAAAATAGGAACTCAATTGCGATACAATTACCGGTAATGATAGTGATGAATATGAAACCAGTTCTTTTTGTTAGCCTGGTGTTGGTAGGGCTGGTGGTTTACGGAGCGGTTACGGCCGTCGTCCGCCACCGTCGCCTATCTCAAACCGGTCTGGCCGTCATTACCTCGGCCAACTTGCGCCAGCAGTTAGCGGCTGCCCCCTTTGGCCTGCTCATTTTTGACCACAAACAAAACTTACTCTATCAAAATCAGACGGCCGTCCGCCTGCTCAACTCTGAGGCAATGGCCGAACTATTACCGGATGTGGCGCTGGCCGACGGCCGTGCCGCCGCCCACATCCGCACCCTGAACCTGCCGGACGAACAGACAATCAGTTGGTGGCTTTGCCCGTTGGAAAACGGCGTGTTAGCCTGGGTGGAAGACCTCAGCGCCCAACGGCGGTTAGAAAAATCTACGCAACTCTTTTTGAATAGCCTGTCGCATGAATTACGCACACCGCTGACGGCCGTGCTGGCCCACATTGAACTACTGCGCGCCCCCGACTTGCCCGACGCCATCCGTGAAAATTCGCTGAACCAGATACACCAGGAAACTAATCGTATGGCGCGCTTGGTACAAGACTTGCTGACACTCAGCCGCCTGGAAACAGCCGGTCACCTGGAAATTCGGCCAATTGATCTGGCTCTGCTCGTTGAATCGGTGGTCTCAGACTTTATACTCATTGCCGAAGAAAAAGAAATCCAGCTCTCTTTGCAGGCGGAAAGCGAGTTACCCCGTGTGCTGGCCGACCCTGACCGGCTGCGCCAGGTATTTATCAATGTGTTGGATAATGCAGTGAAATACGGCCGTGCCGGAGACAAAATTACCATCCAATTGACCGCTACCCCACCGGATGTGACCGTCACCATTCAAGATAGCGGCCCTGGGATTCCGGCACACCACCTTCCCCAAATTACCATGCCGTTATACCGTGCCCGCACCGATGTGCCCGGCAGTGGTCTGGGGCTTTCCATTGCGGCCGAAATTGTGCGGCAACATGGCGGGCATTTGCAGATCAGCAGCAGCACGGAAGGGAAAACGGGTACGGCCGTGAGTTTCACTATCAAAAGCGGACACGTGACGCCGCCCAGCAGGGCCAAAATGCAAGACGGTTGAATTTCAGGTGAGTAATTGGGGTACGGCCGTGCAGCTTGGCCTGGAATGGGAGCACCGCCTGCTCACCAACTACCTGGCCCTCATGGCCCAACTGCAAGCGCACCACAACCCCCCTTTCACAACCTCACCTTCGCCAACTTCGCCGGGCAGCCCTATACCATCGCCGACATCCTGCCATAAGCTACAACTCATTCTCTGTCAAGTGTGATATACTATTTTTACGATTTTCTGATTTTCTCACTTTCAGAAACGAGGTAAATCTGATGATTACAACAACTCAATCCTATACCGTTCGCTTGAGAGAACGTGGGCAGGTAACTATTCCTCAAGAAATCCGCGAGGAGTTGGCTGCGCAGGAAGGTGACATGCTGACGCTGGTACGAATTAATGACCTTATCTTTCTTACCCCGCGCCAACCACGAGTAGCGGCTTTGACTGAACGATTTACGGCCGAGATGGAGAAGGCCAACATATCGCTGGCAGAATTGCTGCAAGGATTGACTGAAGAACGGATGATCCCCGAACAGGACAATGCGTAGGATTTTTGCTGACGCCAACGTGCTAATGGCCGGTGCTGATTCTCGTTCTGGGGCCGGCCGGGCCGTGTTAATGTTGGCCGAAGTCGGCTTGTTTCGATTGGTTGTTTGCCCACAGGTATTGGATGAAGCGGAACGGAACTTGCGCAAGAAACTGCCGGCGGCGCTACCTGTGTTTGCGGAGTTGATGGCCGTGCTTAATCTGGAAATTGTGCCCGACCCACCCCCGAACGCTTATCATCGCTGGCTGACCATCATTGAAGCGAAAGATGCGCCCATTCTGGAAGCCGCCGTAACAGCCGGTGTTGATCGGCTTCTAACTTTGAATACAAAGGATTTTACGCCTGACGTGGCCTCTCAAAGCGGGTTGCTCATTCAAACACCGGGGGAATTTATCACGGCCGTGCGTGACCTGATAGGCACAAATCTATAGACGACCCCCTGCCCCCTCAGAACCTCACCTTCGCCGGGCGACCCTACGTCATTGCCGACGTTTTGGGTTAAGTGATTGTATATA
>CAYXUZ010000214.1:0-10294 GCA_964467705.1 uncultured Ardenticatenaceae bacterium
TAAACCTACCTTAACGTTGCTCCAAAAGCTGTCTTGACAATTTAGGCCACCTTAGTCTCTGGGTTCGATATTAACTCCCCGGTATTTGGCTATTTCATGAGCATAGCTAATTTTAAAGGCGTGTTGTATACATTGACACACGAAAGACCAGAGAATGAAGAAGCCACTCTAGAAAATTTCAAGCTAATTTTTTCCCTATCACCCCAGGCTGTTGATCTCATTTCCAAAAGGTTCCACTCAAGGAAAGCCGAACTTAATATTTAGGGCGTGTTTATCTATCGCTTTGGTTGGTCTTCAGACCAAGCCATTATTGCCGCAAGTGAAGGTTCACGCCGTACCCTCTCCCCCACACCTCTAACCACCCCTTCTGCCCTCGTCCCCGGGGGGACGGCCGTAGAATAGCCAGGGACGGCCGTAAAACAGGCAGGGACGGCCGTCCAATGGATGGGGACGACCACCGAAGAGGCGGGGACGGCCGTAGAACAGCCGGGGACAGGTACAAAACAGACGGGGACGGCCGTCGCAAAGGCAGGGACGGACACGCAATGAGCGGGGACGGACATCTATATGGATGGGGACGGCCGTAAAAGACACCAACAGATTGACCAAAACAGCGCCATTTTTTATACTGCCCCCAGGTCGGTCGCGCGGGAGCAAACCCAACGGCCGTGCCATTTTATCAAACCACATTTCACAGACAGGGAGACAAAACATGGCAAAGTTATCACGCTCAAGCCTCGTCAGACAGGCGGAAATTTTCATTACCAATGGCGCCCGGCCGGAAGCCCAGACCGTCATTGCCGATGTGGGGTATGGCCCCACCGCGCTGACCAATGGGCAAACGCTGGTCAGCGCCGTCAAAACCGGACAGGCGCAAACAAAGGAGCTGCTGGCGGCGCAAAAGAGCACCACTCGCGCCGAAAAGAATGCCCGCACCGCCGCCCAAAAAGAGGTCACCAGCCTATCAGAAACCGCCCGGCTGCTTTTTGCCAACGACAACCCCACCCTGGCCCTCGTCCCTATCACCGAATAATCCACCATCATCCCCGCCCTTCTCCTTGAATTCACTCCACTGATGACAAATAGCGCTCACGTCACGGCCGTTTGCCACTTGTTTTTCATGTCATTACTGCTTACGCTTTTAGCCGGAGGATCACGCAATGAAAGAGATATTTGTGGCTGCCGGGCCAAACGAATCACAGAATTCCGCAAACAAAGATGGCAAAATTGCCGGTTTTTGGCAAGGTCTATGGCATGGGTTTATTGCCCCCTTTGCCTTTGGCATCTCCCTTTTCAAAGAGAATGTGGGAGTGTATGAAACGCATAACAACGGCCGTTGGTATAACTTTGGCTTTATTCTCGGCTTGATGATGGTCTTTGGTGGCAATGCCGGCGCCGGCAAACAATCGGCTGCCTGGAAGAAAACAAACAACGACTGATTACCAATCACCAGTTTCAATTTGGTTTCACCATATGAAATTAGCCACAAATAAGGGGGAAGTGGGCCCACCAGGATTCGAACCTGGAACCCGGCGGTTATGAGCCGCCTGCTCTGCCGTTGAGCTATAGGCCCTGAGGGGAAATTAGGAATTATGAAGGATGAATTATGAAGGTGGCTGCTATTTCATAATTCCTAATTCCTAATTTTAAGGAGCGGCAGACGGGATTTGAACCCGTGATAACAGCTTGGAAGGCTGTTGTGTTACCCCTACACCACTGCCGCAAGAGGCGCTTTAGTGTCTTAGTGTCTTTGTGTCTTAGTGTTTTGGTGTTTTTGTAATCATGTGTTCAGGTGGCACTTGAACACTAAACCACACAAACACTAAAACACTTCTTGTCGGGGCAGCCGGATTTGAACCGACGACCTCTCGCTCCCAAAGCGAGCGCTCTACCAAGCTGAGCTATGCCCCGTAAATTGTTGATGTGCCGGACAGTAGTATACTTAGGGGGAAAGGCAGCGTCAAATGAGGGTTGCATGTTGCAAGTGGCAAGTTGCAGGTGACGACTAGCTGCCAACGAGGGATAAAGAATGGGTGAGAGTTACCAACAGTATTTCAACAGTGAACATGAGATGGCGCGGCAGGCGATGCGGCGTTTTGTGCAGAAGGAGATTGCCCCGTTTGTGGATGAATGGGAGGAGGCAGGCAGCTTTCCACGTGAACTGTACCGGAAAGCGGCGGCGGCAGGGATTTTAGGAGTAGGCTACCCCGAAGAATGGGGCGGTGTGTCCGGCGATTTGTTTATGCAAATTGTGGTCTGGGAAGAACTGGCACGCGGCGGTTCTGGCGGAGTGGCGGCGGGATTAGGCTCGCTGAACATCGCCCTGCCGCCTATTTTGCTGCTGGGCACAGACGAGCAAAAAGAGCGATTTGTACGACCGGTGCTGGCCGGAGAACAGATAGCGGCGCTGGCAATTACGGAGCCGGGTGGGGGTTCGGATGTGGCGAATTTGCAGACAACGGCCGTACGCCACGACTACCACTACCTCATCAATGGCAGCAAAACGTTCATCACCAGCGGCTGCCGGGCCGATGTGCTGACAACGGCCGTGCGCACCGGTGGCCCAGGTGCAACGGGCATCAGCCTGCTGGTCATTCCCGGCGACACACCCGGTTTGTCTCGTTCCCAACCGCTCAAAAAGATGGGCTGGTGGGCTTCTGACACGGCACAGTTGTTTTTTGACGATTGCCACGTACCGGTTACTAACCTGATTGGTGTGGAAAACATGGGCTTTTATGCCATCATAGCCAACTTCCAGCGGGAGCGGCTGCAACTGGCGGTGCTGGCGAACATGACGGCGCAGTTGGCGCTGGACGAGTGTCTGCGCTATGTGAAGGAACGGGAAGCATTTGCCCGGCCGTTAGCCGGATTCCAGGTGATACGCCACAAGCTGGTGGACATGGCCACGCAGGTGGAAGTGAGCCGCGAATTCACCTACCGCGTCGCCGCCAAAATGAACAGCGGGCTGGATCAGGTGACGGAAGTTTCCATGGCCAAAAACTTTGCCTGCCAGGTGAGCGATTTTGTCACCTATGAAGCGGTGCAGATTTTTGGTGGTTACGGCTACATGCGTGAATACCTGGTGGAGCGCCTCTACCGCGACAACCGCATCCTCTCCATCGGCGGCGGCACGACGGAGATTATGAAGGAGATTATTGCCAGGCGGATATTATGACTAAAGGTCATAATATCCATTCCCCGCTATAATTCCCCCTCATGTTTGACAAAATTTTAGGTGTAGAAGAACAGGCGCACACGGCCGAGGATGACGAGTGGGATGACTTTGTGGCCGCGCATCCAAACGGCAGCCTGCTGCAAACGACCGGCTGGGCGCGGCTGAAGAACCGTTTTGGCTGGCGTTCGCATCGGGTCTGGCTAAAGCGCGACGGCCGTATCGTGGCCGGCGCGCAACTGCTGTACAAGTCGGCAGCGATGGGGCTGATGAAAATGGCCTACATCCCTCATGGGCCGCTGGTGGATTGGACGGATGCAGAGCAAACGGCCGTGCTGCTGAACCAGATTGACCACTCCGTCTATGAACGGCGAGCAGCCATCGTCAAGATGGAGCCGCTACTCTGGCAAGAGGATATGCCCGCGGACGTCTGGCAGGCCATCTGCCAGCAGCACAATTTACGGCCGGAAACGGACACCATCCAGCCGCCGCAAACCGTGATTTTAGGTTTACGGCCGTCGCCCGACGACATCCTGGCGGCGATGAAACAGAAGACCCGCTACAACATCCGCCTGGCGGCCAAAAAGGACGTGACCACCCGGCTGGGAACCCGCAGCGACCTGCCCGCTTTTGTTCACCTGATGCAAACCACCGGCCAGCGGGACGGTTTTGGCATCCACACGCCGCTTTATTACCAGGCGGCCTATGAGATTTTTGCGGAGACGGGGCAGGTGGCGTTGTGGCTGGCGGAGTTTGACGGCCGGCCATTGGCCGCCATCATGGTCTTCACAATGGGGCCAAACGCTTACTACCTCTACGGCGCGTCCGGCAATGAAGAACGGGAGCGCATGCCCAACTACGCCGTACAATGGGCGGCCATCGAATGGGCCAGAGAGCAGGGCTGCCAGAGCTATGATTTGTGGGGCATTCCCGACGCGCCGGAAGCGGAACTGGAAGCCAATTTCACCAACCGGCACGACGGGCTGTGGGGCGTCTACCGCTTCAAACGGGGCTTTGGCGGCCAGATCAAACGCACCGTCGGCGCAACAGATCGGGTGTACAACGAGTTGGCGTATAAGTTGTATCAATGGAGACGAAGCCGGTAGTTCGTAACTCGTGAACCGTAATCCGTAAACCGTCGGATTACGGATTACGCATTACGGATTACGAAACCGTATGACTACCTTCCAACCTGTCACCACTGAAAACGAATGGCAGCAAACGCTTTGCCACCTACCCAACACCCATGCGCTGCAAAGCTGGACGTGGGCGGAGTTTAAGGCTCGGTGGGGCTGGCAGATGCGGCCGTTGGTGATGAACGAGCCAGGTAGTGAGAAAGTGATAGCGGCGGCAATGGTTTTGAAACGGCCGTTGCAGCAACGGCCGTTGCCCCGCACCCCCTATTCCATCCTCTATGTGCCCAAAGGGCCGACGTTTGATTACGCCAATGAGGCGCTACGGGGGCTGGTGCTGGCGGAGTTGGAACAGGTGGCGCGGCAGGAGCGGAGCATCTTTATCAAGATTGACCCGGACGTGGTCAAAGGTCGGGGGGCGGAAGAGGAAACGACCGTGCCCCTGGGCATCGAGTTCATGCAGGATTTAGGGGCGCGGGGCTGGCGTTTTGCCGCTGAGCAGATTCAATTTCGGAACACGGTGGAACTGGATTTGACGCAATCCGAAGAGGAATTGCTGGCCGCGATGAAGTCCAAGACGCGCTACAACATCGGCCTGGCGGCGCGTAAGGAGATCACTGTGCGGGCAGCAACGCCGGACGACTTCCCGGCACTGGCGGCCATGTACCAGGAGACGGGAGAGCGGGATGGTTTTGGGCTACGGCCGTTGCCCTATTACCTGGACATCTGGCAAAGTTTTTACCAATCCGGCCTGGGGCAGCCGCTCATTGCCGAGTACGAGGGACAGCCGGTGGCGGCCGTTTACCTGGTGAAATCGGGCAACAAAGTGATTTATATGTACGGCGCGTCCACCGAAAAAGAGCGTAACCGGATGCCCAACTATTTGTTACAATGGGAGGCTATCCGCTGGGCAAAAGCACAAGGATGTGAACGATACGATTTTTGGGGCGCGCCGGATGAATTCACCGAGAGCGACCGGCTGTGGGGCGTCTGGCGCTTCAAAGCGGGTTTCAACGGTGAAGTGGTACGGCATATCGGCGCCTGGGATTATGTGGTACGGCCGTTTTGGTATTGGGTGTATGGCACGGCCGTGCCGAAATATCTGGATTTTTTGAAAAAAAGAAGCCATGCTGGGGAGTAAAATTATGAAATCCACAGATTCCGCAGATTTCTTAATCGGTGAAATCTGCGGAATCTGTGCAATCTGTGGATTAGTTTTTTTAGGAGAGTAAATGTATGACTAGAACCATTGTCGTCTTAGAAGGCGACCAGACGGGGCAGGAGCTACTGGAGGAGGCGCTGCGGGTGCTGGATTCACACGTCACCCGCTTTGATGTGGAGTTTCTCCGTTTTGATCTCAGCCTGGAAAACCGACGCGCTACCAACAACCAGGTTGTCTACGACGCCGGTAAGGCGATCCGACACCATCGCGTCGCCCTCAAAGCGGCCACCATCACCCCGGAAGTGAAGGGAGATGTGGGCAGCCCCAACCGCATCTTACGTGAGGAAATGGATGCGGAAGTGATTCTGCGTACCGGGCGGCGCATTCCCGGTGTGCGCTCCACTGCCGGGGTCTACGCGCCCATCAGCGTGGTGCGCATGGCGCGGGATGACGCCTACGGTGCGAAGGAGTGGCGCGAAGGGGAAGATGGGTCGCCGGACGAGATGGCTTACCGCACCGAAAAGATCAGCCGCCGCGTCTGCCGGGCGGTGGCCGAATACGCCTTCCTGCACGCCCGCGACACCGGATCGAAGGTGTTTGGCGGCCCCAAATTCACCGTCAGCCCGGTGTATGAGGGCATGTTCAAGGAAGAGATGGACGCCTGCGCCGGACGCTACCCCGATGTGCGCTACGAACCACAATTGATTGACGCTACCTTTGCCCTGCTGCTGGCTACCACCGGCGAACCGCTGGTCATTCCCGCACTCAATCGGGATGGGGATTTGCTCTCCGACATGGTGCTGCAAATGTTCGGCTCGATTGCCGGGTCGGAATCTATGGTCATTTCTATTGGCGAAGATGGGCAGATTGACTGTCTGATGGCGGAAGCGCCGCACGGCACCGCGCCTCGCTTGCAAGGGCAGAACCGGGCCAACCCCATGGCCATGATTCTGGCCGGAGCGGGCATGCTCTCGCACATGAAGGAGAAGGAAGCCAAACGCGCCAGCCGAGCCATCTACGAGGCCACGCTGGAAACGGTCTATGATGGCATCCGCACGGCCGACATTGGCGGCACCGCCAACACTGACGAATTCACCAACGAAGTCATCCGCCGGGTGAAGGCGAAATTGGAGGTGTGGTCAGCGCTTTCGTAGAAGAAGTAAGCGGTTAGCAGTAAGCAGTGAGCGGTTACTGCCCACTGCTTACTGCTAACCGCTAACCGCTCACTTGCACAAGGAGGGATCATGTTAGAACTGATCAGCCGCCAGCCGGAGACGCCCCAATACCAGACGCCGCTGCTCTTTGTGCATGGGGCGTGGCATGGGGCGTGGTGCTGGGAGGAGTTTTTTCTGCCTTATTTTGCCGACAAGGGGTGGGCGGTATATGCGCCCAGTTTGCGCGGGCATGGGAACAGCCCTGGCCGGGAAAAGATGCGCTGGCATTCAGTCAACGGGTATGTGGCCGATATAACGGAGATCGCCCAGACGTTGCCAACCCGGCCAGTGGTGATTGGGCACTCGATGGGCGGGCTGGTGGTGCAAAAGTATCTGGAAACGTACCATGCCCCTGCCGGGGTGCTGCTAGCGGCCGTACCGCCGCGTGGAGTCATCGGTACCACGTTGCGATTGGGCCGTAACCACCCCGGCGTATTGCTCAAGACGATTCTGACGTTGAGTATGCAGCCGTTGATTGGCACGCAGGCGTTGGCGCGGGAGATGTTTTTTAGCGAGGAGATGCCAGAAGAAGAAGTGGCACGGTATTACGGCCGACTACACAACGAATCCTTTCGCGCCTTCAACGACATGCTCTGGCTGAACCTGCCCAAACCAGAACGGGTGAAAGCACCGATGCTGGTATTAGGTGGCAACAAGGACACTATATTCACGGTGGATGAAGTGAAAAGCACGGCGGCCGCTTATAACACCGAGGCCGTCTTCTTCGACATGGCCCACGATATGATGCTGGAAGCAGGCTGGCAGGCGGTGGCGGAGCACATTATGGGTTGGCTGCGGTTGCAGGGGATTTCCTAATCCGTTATCCGTTATCCGTAAACTAACCTCGGATAACGGCCTTCGGCTCACGAATTACGGATAACGGGTTACAAGGACGCCGGCCGAATCGTAACCAGCGTAATTTCCGGGGGGCAGAGGAAGCGGACGCGGGGGGCGCTGAGACCTTCCAGGCCGACGCCACGCGAGACGTAGAGATGGGTACGGCCGTAGTGATACAACCCCATCACAAACCGCCGCCCCAACTGGGAACTGGTGAGCAAGGGGCCGATGACCGGCAGGCGCACCTGCCCACCATGTGTATGGCCGCACAGGTAAAGGTCAATGCCGTGCTGAACCGCCTGGGGCGCCAGTTCCGGCGAGTGGTAGAGCAGCACCTGGGGAGAATTGGCCGGGGCCTGAGCCATCAGTCGCCCTAAACGAGCCTCGTCGGTGGGGATGTGGTGGGTGCAGTCAAGACCAATGAGGGTGAGGGTACGGCCGTGACCAACATCGGCCAGCACACATTCCTGCCGCAACAATTGCACCGGCAGGTCATCAAAAATGGGGGCCACCTTATCGCGCAGATCAACTGTGGGGCTGCCCAACGTGGCATAAACGCCATACGGCGCTTTGAGGCGGCGCAGTAACTGCCACACCTGCTGGTGCGTTTCCGGGTCACGATTGTAAGAGAGGTTAACAAAATCGCCGGTAATGACAATCAGGTCGGGTTTGGCTTTTTTGGCCAGTTCCACCACCTGCTCTTCCCGCGCCGTCAGGCGTTCGACGTGCAGATCAGAGATGTGCAGCAGGCGCAGGGGTGGGCTACCCGGCTTCATGCGGTCAGAGAACATAATGAACTCGGTTAGACGCAGGCGAAACGGTTCAATTTCTGTGCCCCAGATGAGCGCGGCCAGACCAAGCAATTGTGCCATCAGAAAGAGACCAATTCCCCACTCGATACTCAAGAACCGAGCCAGGAGGGCGGTAACGGCCGTAGCCGCTAACCGGGGCAGCGCCAGCACCACAAACTGCGCCTGCCAGGGGCCATAAGAAATGCCCCGTCGTGGTAATGAGCGCAGCAACAACATATCCGCCGCCATCAACAAGCCAGATAACAATGTAATGGCACGCACTGAGGTTAGGTCGCCAGAAAGCACCCCCCACAACAACCCCGCCAAGGCGGTAAAGGCCAACCAGACAAGCAGCAGTGCCCCATCCGGCCAGGCTACCGGTCGGTGAAAAAACAGCATAATCTTGTGCAAACGCCCTTCGGCCAATAGGTCAATTTCCGGGTCGGCAATGGACAGGGGTTCTTCCAACCTTTCGTCAAAAAGTGTCGTGTCTTGCACTGTATACTCCTGTTTACACCTCATTGGAACATCGGGGATCATGCGTCAACATCCTTACCGTTGAACTTAAATTTGCCGGTCATTGCGTCCTGATTTGTCTGTGGCTCGCCCAAAGTACAGGCATAAAAACAGCCCGGCTTGTAGCCGGGCTGCCGGGTCACGTGTTTCAGGGTCACGTGTTTCAGGGTTACGTCATGGATTTTATTCTTGGAAAAGTCTGGTGCAAGGTCAGCCATTCAGAAATGGTCAGAGTCTCGGCACGCCGACGGCCGTCCACCCCCGCCATCGCCAGCCATTGGTCAACTGTTGCTTTGCCCAGTCCAAGCTGGCGCAGGTTATTCTGTAGCTGTTTACGTTTCTGGCTGAAACCAGCACGCACAATGCGGAAAAAGGATTCTTCTTCGTCCAGGAGCAACGGCCGTGCTCCCATCAACTCCACCCGCACCACCGCCGAATCCACCTCTGGGCGGGGCCAAAATGCGCCAGCTTTGATGGTGGTGATGGTTTGCACACGGCCGTAAAACTGCACACTGACGGCCAGGAGCGACATATGGGGGGGTACGGCCGTGAGCCGTTCGGCCACCTCCTTTTGCACTGTCAGCACCATCAGTTCCGGTTTGTGTGCTGCCGCCAGCAAATGGCGCAAAATGGCCCCGGTGATGTAATAGGGCACATTGGCGACAACTTTATACGGCCGTGTAAACAATACACCCGGTTCTTGCGCCAAAATATCCCCGTGAATGATTTCCACATTCGCCAATCCCGCCAGTTCGTTGTGCAATAGGGGCAAGAAGCGGTCATCCAATTCTACCGCTACCACCCGATGCGCTCGCTGGGCCAACGGCCGTGTCAGCGCCCCCAGCCCCGGCCCAATTTCCAGCACTTCGTCTGCTGCCTCCACCTGTGCGGCATCTACAATCCGCGCCAGAACATTCTCATCAAACAGAAAGTTTTGTCCCAAACTCTTTTTGGGTTCCAGGTGATAGTGGTCGAGCAGTTGTTTAGGGTGCATGAAGTGAGTGATCGGGTGAGTTCGTGATTTCGTACTCAGGTGAGCAAGTGGTTAGATAAGCTATGGCAGTGCGTCCGGCAGCAGAAAGTTAATATCCTCCAGCGGTGGAATGGGGGTCAGGTAATACACTTCAACCGTACCCGACCAGGGAATGTAGGCGTCTTCGGCGTAACCCAGGTCAATCCAACGGCCGTGAACACCTCCTCCCGTATCCCACCCCATAACCGGGTACATACACCCAGCTTCGCCAGGGCACAATGGCCCGGTCTATGGCTACCACACCTTGTTGGGCGGATAAACCGCTGGCGGTAATGCCATAATCGGGCGCATCAAGCGGCTTACCTGAACTACCCGCATGATAGGAAGTGACGCGCATGGTCACTACCCGCCAGTATTGCAGCGCGCCGTCAGCGGTATTGAGAATGCGGGTCACAATTTTCGTGCCGTACCCCACCACTTCTGTCACCGGTTCCCG
>CAYXUZ010000215.1:0-10252 GCA_964467705.1 uncultured Ardenticatenaceae bacterium
TGGGAGATTGGGAGACTCTTCACCTGCCACTTGCCACTGCCACCTGCCACCCCGCTTTCAACGCACAGGCTTCAATGACTTGCGGCAGGCTGACGCCGGCGGGTAGGGGGGTTTGGGTGATGCCGATGCTGTTTTCGCGGTAGCAGTTTTTCAGACGCAGTTCCACCGGGTCCATGCCCAATGCTTCGGCCAGTTTGTTCATTTGCGACTCGGCCACAAAACAGCCCTGTGGTGCGCCAAAACCCCGAAACGCGCCGCCGGGCACGTTGCTCGTATAGACAGTGTAGCTGTCAATGTGCGCATTGGGGATTTCATACGGGCCACCCACCGTCAGGTGAAAATTGCCCAGCACTTTGTTGCTGGTGTAATTATAAGCACCCGCATCCATGTACACTTCGGCTTCTACGGCCGTGATCTTCCCCTCTTTTGTCGCTCCCCAGCGTGTTTTGGCCCGTCCGCGATGCCGTTTGTGGTGGCCGATGATGCTCTCTTCCCGGCTCCAGACGCAGCGGATGGGGCGCGTCTCGCCGCGCTGGTGCAATTTCCAGCTTGCCAGCGCCATCACAATTTGCAACGACATATCTTCCCGCCCGCCAAACGCACCGCCAATGGCCGAGTAAATAATGCGAATTTGCTCCGGCGGCAAATCGAGCGCGTGGGCAATTTGCGCCTGGTCTTCATGCGTCCACTGCCCGGCTATCTCCACCGTCACTCGCCCTTCTTCGTCTACGTAGCTCAAGGCCGCTTCCGGCTGCAAATAGGCGTGTTCCTGGTTGGGCAGATGGTATTCCCCTTCAATAATCACGTCGGCGGCGGCCCAACCGGCGGCCATATCCCCTTTGCGGATTTTGTAATGGTGGTAGACGTTACTCTGGGACGGGTGTTCGGGGTGGAGCAGAATTTCATCACGCACGGCCGTGTCCACATCCGCGACAATTGGCAATGGCTCCCACTCAATCTCAATCCGCTCCCGCGCCAGCGCCGCCGATGTTTCCGTCTCGGCCACAATAATCGCCACCTGATCCCCTTCCCACCGGCTCACGTCTGAAGGAACGGGACTGCGCCCGGTGGCATGGACGCCTACCAGCACCGGCTGGTCAAACTCCGTCAGACCATACTCATTCACCGGCACATCAACGGCCGTGAAAATAGCAATCACACCGGGAACCGCCTCGGCCGCGCTGGTATCCATGCGCAGCATGCGGGCATGGGGCTGATTGCTGAACAGCACTTTGGCGTGTAACAACCGTTCCCGCGTCAAATCCCCCGGAAACAAAGCCGCCCCGGTTACTTTGCCCGGCGCATCCACACGATAAGGTGATGTTCCAATGCTCATGTGTTTGCTGCCTTCTTTACCGCTTCGATGATTTTGTAATAGCCGGTGCAGCGACAGAGATTGCCGCTGAAGGCTTGCTGGATTTGGGCGTGGGAGGGGTTCGGAATTTCGTCTAACAGTTTGGCCCCGGACATGATGAAGCCGGGGATGCAGTAACCACATTGCACCGCACCTGTTTCAATAAACGCCTGCTGCAAGGGGTGAAGCTGCCCATTTTCGGCCAGCCCTTCAATGGTGACGATGTGCGTGCCATGCGCCCGCGCCGCTGGAACCAGACAAGACATCACGGCCGTACCATCCAGATAGACCGTACACGCGCCACATTCTCCTTCGGCGCACCCTTCTTTAGAGCCGGTGAGTCCTGCTTCATCGCGTAGCCAGTGGAGCAGGGTTTTGTTGAGTCCCGGTGCACACACAACACGGCCGTTCACCGTTGCTTCAATCACGGTATGTTGATCATGGCTGACGGCCGTCGCCAGATGTGTGGGCGTCACATCCGTGGTTAGCATCACCGGTTGGGCGGGCCATTGGCTGCGCTCCTGCCCATCGCGCAAGGCGACCAGGGCGCGGCGCACCATCACCGCAATCATCTCGCTGCGGTACACGGCTGTGCCCCGAATATCGTCAATCGGCGTGGGAATGGCGGCGGTTAAACGGGCAGCTTCGGCAATGACCTCATCGGTCAGCGATTTGCCCACCAGATACGCTTCGGCGGCGGGGCTGGTGATGACGGTGGGGGCCACGCTGCCCTGAGCGATGGTCACGGCCGTGACCACATCCCCCGCCAGCCGCAGCACAATCGCCATGTGTACCACCGAAATAGCCTGTGCCCGGCGCAGCCCCAACTTCACAAAAATACCGCGCTGATTGGCCTCAAGTGCCGGGAACATAATGTCAATGAGCATCTCTTCCGGCTGCATCACCGTGCGGCGCACGCCGGTATAAAACGTATGGAGCGGGATAGTGCGCTGCCCGGTTGTCGAGGCCAGCGTCACCTGTGCTGCCAACGCCATGAGCGCGGAAATGGTGTCATTGGCGGGGCTGGCCGTGACGAGATTCCCGGCGACGGTGGCCCGGTTACGCAACTGCGGCGACCCCACTTCCAGGCAAGCCTGCGCCAGCGGCAGCGCCCGCGCCACCAGCAGCGGCGAGGCCACCACCTGATTGTGTGTCACCATTGGCCCCAGGTGAATCAGGCCATCCGCGTCCAGGCGAATCTCGTTCAGGCCGGGAATGCGGCTGACGTCAATGAGGATTTCGACGCCGGGGCGTTGGCGGCGAGCCAGTTCCAGTAGTAAGTCGGTGCCGCCGGCAATGAGGCGGGCGGCACGGCCGTACTGCGCCAGCAGCGCCAGGGTGTGTTCAACCGTTACCGGCGTCTCATACCTGGTAAGCAATTGGCCGGATTTTTGTATCTCGTGCATGATCTTGTGGGCAGCTCAACAATCTGAAAGGATGGAAGAATATGCCGTTTTTTAGCACAGAATGGGGGTTTGGGCAATGGGGGGTGTAGGGGCAACCCTTGTGGTTGCCCCTACGGCAGAATCAAATGCAAATCGCCAAATTCGTGCCAGAGGTAATGGTGGGCCAGGGCTTGCTGGTAGGTGTGGCGCAGGTGTGTACGGCCGCACAGCGTTTCCAGCATCGCCAGATGGGTGGCTTCCGGTTCATGCAGGCCGGTGAGCAGGCCATTCACAGCCCGGATGCCGCGTTGAGGAGTGATGATCACATCGGTCCAACCGCTGCCTGCGTGGGTGATGCCTTCGCTGTCGGTGACGCTTTCCAGAGCGCGGATGACGGTGGTGCCCACGGCGATGAGGCGTTTGCCCTGCTGCCGCGCCTGGTTCACGGCCGTGGCCGTCACGGCCGGGACGCGATAATACTCCTCGTACGGCCGTTCGTGTTCTTCTACACTGGCCACGCCGGTATGCAAAACCAGCGGTAAGACCTGTACGCCTTTAGCCACCAGTTGGGTGATGAGTTCCGGTGTAAAGGCGCGTCCGGCAGAGGGCATTTCCGCGCTACCAATTTCATTCGCATAGACAGTTTGATAATAATTAATCGGCCAGGCATCGGGCACGTAGCTGTAGCGGATGGGGAAGCCGTGCTGCTGCAAATAGTCGCCCAGGGGCAATGGCAGTTGTAACACCGCCAGCCACAAACGCACGCGGTGGTTGGTGAGGAAGATGTTTTGCCAGGAGGAGGTGAGGCGCTGGGCGGGGTTATGGGGGGTGAGCAGTGTCACCAGCCCGCCGCCGGGCAGGGCCAGTTGTTCCCCGGCACGGCCGTCAAAAAACGGTTTGGTACTGTGGCCGGACGGCCGTCGCAGTTCCACGCTCCACACGTCGGCGGGCAGGCGGGTGGAGAGGTGTAGTTCTAACTGGGTACCGTCGGCACGGTGGACGGGCAGGGCGGCGTTCATGGTGCCGCTGGTGTTGATGACCACCACATCACCAGCTTGCAGGTGGTGGGCGATCTGGTCAAAGCGGGTGTGGCAAACCCGGTCATCCCCGTAATGGGAGACCATCAGCTTCACCTGGTCGCGGGCCAGGCCGCGCGCCTCCGGCGGCTGGCCCGCTTCCAGTTCCGGCGGCAGCTCAAATTCGAGGGTGGGGAGGGGAGATTGGAGTGTGGTGAACATACTATTTTTCGTAATCCGTTATCCGTGAGCCGTCATCCGATTACGGGTCACGGATTACGGATTACGTTCTGCCGTCAGCAATTCCCGCGCCTGGTAACGGCCGTTGGGCCAATCGCCTTCGAGCAGGGTGACAAAAGCGGGCACGGTCGTTTCCGGCAAGGGCCTGTCAGAAATATCTTCGTCGGGGAACGCTTCCTGGTGCATCTGGGTTTGCATGTCACCGGGGTCTACCCAAAAGACGTGCAGGCGGGGGTTTTCTTCGGCCAGGATGGCGGAGAGATGTTCCAGCGCCGCTTTGCTGCTGCCGTAGCCACCCCAGCCGGGGTAGGCTTCTACGGCCGCGTCGCTGGTGACGTTGATGATGCGGGCGCCCGGTTTGAGTTGGGCGCGGACGGCCTGCAAAACGGCTAACGGGGCGATGACGTTCACCTGGTACACCTGTGCCAGGACATCCAGCGGGTAGTCGAGCAAGTTAGGCTGGGGGCTGGGGCCGAGGAAGCTGGCGTTGTTGATGACCGCATCCAGGCCACTGGCGGCCTGGGCCGCCACGGCCAATGCCTGGCGGTGGGATTTGTCGGTTACATCGCCGGGCACGGCCGTGACCTGTGTCAGTGCGCTCAGTTCGCGGTGGACGGCTTGCAAGGTGGATTGGGTACGGCCGTTGAT
Organism: uncultured Ardenticatenaceae bacterium; assembly: GCA_964467705.1. Taxonomy (GTDB): domain Bacteria; phylum Chloroflexota; class Anaerolineae; order Promineifilales; family Promineifilaceae; genus CAADGU01. The sequence continues at coordinate 4,644 of CAYXUZ010000215.1, forward strand.
GATCAGATGCCAGCCGCGCTGCGCCAACGTCCGTGCCAGCGCCAGCCCTAATCCACGGGTGACGCCGGTAATCAAAACAGTAGGATGGGTATGTTCAATCATAATAAGACCTCTTTGTGCAGGTTATTGTGTATCGCGTATGGCGTGGTCACGGCGAATGACGCCATACGCAATACGCCAATACTCTATCATGGCAAAGTAGTCACCTACATCTGGCAACGGGACAGCACACAGATACGTAAAAAGGACAGTTTTCGAGCCTGTTCTTTTGGGCAGGGTCAGTTTGTAGGTAGGGAAGAAGTAGATAGAATTCAGAGCAAACGGTTTGGAGGTTGCCCTTGTGAGAGATATGAGTAAACCCTGGAGTCGCTCTACCCGGTATCTGGTATTAATTTTAGTGCTTATCCTTTCTGCCCTGTTGTTATATCAATCACGGGCATTATTGGGACCTCTGGCAATTTCGGCACTGCTGGCGTTTGTGCTGAATCCGGTGGTGTCGTTTGCCCATGAGCGGATGAAGTTGAATCGTTCATTGGTAGTGCTGCTGGTTTATCTGGCGTCATTGGCCGGTTTTGTGCTGGTGGGCTTTGTGGTGGTGCAGGTGATTTCAGAACAGACAGCCAGTCTGTTGGTAGAGTTGCAGGCGATATTGGCGCAACTGCAACGCACGTATCTGGATCGCCCGTGGACGATCCTAAACTATCCGATTCAGCCGGAATTGTTCTTTGCCGAGACATCTGTAGCCGCACCGGACTTGCTCCAGGCGGATGTCATTTTTCAGGTGTTTCAGTCTACAACGACCAACTTTGGGTGGATTTTGGTGGTGATTGTGACCACCTATTATTTGCTGCTGGATTGGGGCAAACTGCGGGAATGGGTGTTCCGCTGGCTGCCGGATGGGTATGAGGGAGACGGCCGTCGCCTGTATGAGGAATTGCAGTGGGTCTGGCGGCGATATATGCAGGGGCAGTTACGGCTGTCGGTGGTAGTGGGGTTTCTGACGGCCGTTGGCTCTTTGATCATTGGTCTGCCCGGCGCGGTGGCGTTTGGTATCCTCATGGCTGTCTTTAACGTGATTCCCTCGGTTGGCTCAACCATTGTGGTTGTTATTGCCGCGGTAGTGGCCCTTTTTGCCGGTTCTACGGTGCTGAACATCTCCAATATCCTGTTTACCATTTTGGTGATTGCCGTGTTAAGCCTGGTACAACTGGTTGAGAACATCTGGTTACGGCCGCGCATTATGAGCAGCAGCCTGAATATCCATCCGGCCGTTGTTTTCACCGTGATCATCGCGTCGCTGGCATTGGCCGGGGTACTGACGGCGCTGGTCATTGTGCCCGTCATTGCCTCGGCGGCCATCATGGCGAAATATATTTACTTTAAGCTGTTTGAGATGGATCCGTGGGAGAACTGGTAATGGAGTAATTGGGTAATTGAGTAATTCAGTAATTACCCAATTACCCAACTACCCAACTACCCAACTACCTATTTATTCACTACGGGCAGGAATGTCTGTTCCAGCAACGGCCGTACCAAAAACAACCCCTCCGTCCGGTCGCTAATTGCTACCACCCCGCTTTCAAAATAAGGATAGACTGCCCAGGCCCCCTGTTCATGCCCGGCAAAGTTGTTCGGCGCGAAGTTGTCAAAGAATGCCGCCTGTGTCAACGTCCCGTCCGCTATCTGGCGTAAATCTAAAATGCGTAACCCGGCGCGCAAATTGCCAATGTAGGCATAATCCCCAACCACCCAAATGTTATGATCGCTGCCGGTTGTCGGGCCGTTGTAAATTACCGGGTCTTGGGGAATGTTGTCCAGGTCAGATGCGTCCCAGATGAACACCCGCGTATTCAGCCCATGATGATGTTCATCATCCATATCCACTGAGAGGAAATAACGATGATCCTCGGTGAACCAGGCACTATGGGCACGTTCGGCATGCAGATAATCCCGAATCGCCAGCGTGACGGGATTGGTTTTGGTCGTCACGTCTCCGACGACTACGTTGTCATCGCTGGCAATCAGGCAAATCTCATGTCCCTGATAGTCGGCATCAGGGCCGTGATACAACACACATTGCAGGTCAGAAGCAATGCCGCCATCACTGTAACAGCCCGCATCTACCGGATTGAGTGGGTCTTGCAGATCAAGCATGACCGTGCCTGTATTGCACGTGCCCGCACCGCGCCGTACCACATAGGCGTAGCCAGTGGCCTCGTGGATAAAGAGGTTATGCCCGTCCACGATGCCATCAAAATGGGCCGTTTCGCTAAAGGTGGTGGGGATGGTAATGCCCCGTAGCGTGGTCAGATCAAAAATCTGCATTCCATTCTGGCTGGGCGCGTCGGCGATGATGTAGGCATGATTCTGGTATACCTTCATGTCGCGGAAGGGGGAGAGGGTGGCCGTGGGGAAATGGGAGGGCAGCAATCCCAGGTAGGTGGGGGTTAGAGGGTTTGATACATCTACAAATGCCGTACCTTCTTGCAGCCCTAATATCGCATATTCACTGCCTGTTTCCGGGTCTGTCCAGCCCCAGATGTTGGCGACCAGACTGTCGGTGATGGTGGCCCCTAGCTCCATTTTGGAGGTGAAGGAGAGTAGATTGACGCGGTCGCAGGGATAACCACCGGCCATGCCATTCTGGCAAACGGCCGTTGTGCTGCCGCCGCTTTGAGAGGCGCCACTTTGGGCCAAGATTTGTTGCTGGTAGATAAGAACGGTCACGGCCGTGACTAACACCATTACCAGCCAAAACACACGATTCATTTGAGGGGACATGTATAAACTCCTTTTTCTGTTAATAGAACTGCGTTTACAATTATGGCTCTTTTCAAATACCTGACCAAAGGAAGTGATAATGATTCGTCGAATTCTCACGTTGTTTCTGGTATCTGTCCTGCCGGTGGCGCTGGTATGGGTGGTCACGGCCGTAGCTGCCCACACCCCTTCAACCGATTACCGTTCACCCATTACGGGTAATGGATTCCCCATTTATGGCACCTACCTCGGCGGCGATCTGCCCGACTACGGTCACAGCATTGCCGTAGATAATGATGGCGGTGTTTACATCGTCGGCCGCAGCGAATCCACCAATTTCCCCACCGGCACCCAAACCTTGCAGCCCAATCATGGCATTGATGCATTTATTGCCAAATTTAATCCTGATGGCAGCCAGGCAGAATATATCTTCTGGTTTTACACGCTGACATTTTTTGCGCTAGATGAGGCTACCGACATAGCAGTAGATAACCAGGGATATGCCTACGTTGTGGGCAATACCGCCTCTGATGATTTTTGTTCTCTTTTTGGCAATGTTCCCGGTTATGATACCACCTACAACGACAGCGGCGACGGCTTTTTGCTCAAGGTGGCGGCGGACGGTAGCGGTCTGGTTTACTGCACCTTTCTGGGTGGCCTGGAACCAGATAGGGCGATGGCGGTCGCCATTGACAGCCAGGGTAATGCCTATGTGACCGGCAGCACGACATCTAACGACTTTATCACCAGTACGAACAGCGTAAATAACCAACCGGCAGGAGCACGGGATATGTTTTTGTTGGTGTTGGATGCAGCAGGCACGGCCGTGCTTCACGCCTCGCGGTTGGGCGGCAGCAGTGAGGATGAAGGAAGGGCAGTTGCCCTGGATGCTTCCGGAAATGCTTATATTACCGGTTGGACTAATTCCCCCAATTTCACTATGACCGCTGGTGTGTTGGGGCCAACCTTTAACGGGAACTTTGATGCTTTTCTGGTAAGTATCAACACCCAGACACCCACCCTGCGTTACGCCACTTATCTGGGAGGTAGTGGTGAAGACCGGGGGTACGGGTTGGCTGTGGATGCTGAAGCCAATGCGTATGTGGGTGGTCTTACTTCTTCCGACAATTTCCCCACCACCGTAAACGCCTTTGATCCTGACTTTTCTGGCAATAGCGATGGTTTTGTCGCCAAGGTGAACCCGCAAGCAACGGCATTCCGTTACAGCACCTTTTTGGGGGGGAGTCTCGATGATGCCACCCGAACAGAACAGATCAATGGCCTGACTTTAGATGCAAGTCATAATCTCTATGCAACCGGGGAGACATCGTCGGGAGATTTCCCTGTTTCGCTCGATGCCTGGATGCCCGATTTGACCGGAGAGCAAAGCGCGTTTATGGCTGTACTGAATCCTACCGGCCGCCAATTGGAATACAGCACTTTTGTGGGTGGTAATAACTGGGATAAGGGGCTGGGGCTGGACAGAAGTGATGACGGCCGTGTCTACCTGACTGGCGCTACTCTCTCCACTGATTTCCCCATTTCTACCAATGCCTTTGCTATTACCCACAGCGGCGAATATGATGCCTTTTTCACCAGCCTCGTGGTGACAATCACAAACCAGGTAGTGGCTGATTTTACGGCCGTTCCCTCCACCGGCAATGCTCCACTAACCGTGCAATTCACCAACCTCTCCATCGGTGAAAACCTGAAGGCTACCTGGCAGTTTGGCGATGGTCAGACCAGCACGGCCGTTAATCCCACCCATACCTTTGTCCAGCCTGGCAGCTATACCGTCACCCTCACCGTGGCCGGGCCGGATGGCGTGAATACTCTTAGCCAGCCGAACGCGGTGCAGGTATGGTGGCCGCTCTACCTGCCCGTTGTCCGAAAACCGTAATCTGTAAACCGTAAACCGAAGTCTGAGGCTCGAAATCAGACTTCGGTTTACCGATTACGGGCAACGGATTACGGACAACCGATTACCGATTACCGATTACGGGATATAATTCCCCCTATGAAACCAAACTATCCACCTCGTCTCCCCATTGCCCATCTGCCCACGCCGCTGGAAAAGCTGGAGCGGCTCACCCGGCACCTGGGCGGGCCAGACATCTACATCAAGCGGGATGACCAGACCGGGCTGGCCGGTGGCGGCAACAAAACGCGCAAATTGGAATTTTTAGTGGCCAACGCCCTGGCACATGGCTGTGACCATTTGGTTACTACTGGGGCGGCGCAGAGCAATCATTGTCGCCAGACGGCTGCTGCTGCTGCCAAATATGGGTTGGGGTGCAGCCTGGTGCTGCGTGGGCAGCCGCCTACGGCCGTAACCGGCAATTTGCTGCTCAATCATCTTCTAGGGGCGCACCTGTATTGGACGGGTGAACGCGACCGCAGCCAGGTGATTCCCGAAGTGGTGGCGGAAGTGGAGACGATGGGACGTAAGCCCTATGTCATTCCGCTAGGCGGCTCCAATGTCTGGGGGGCAACGGGGTATGTGCTGGCTATGGAAGAATTAGCCACCCAATTGAGCCAGGCCAACGTGAACATTGATTTTATCATTGTGGGTAGCAGCAGTGGTGGTACGCAGGCGGGTATGGTGTTGGGGGCGAAGGTAGCGGGGTTTCACGGCCGTATCATTGGCATCAGCATTGACCACCCCGCCGAAGAGCTGCAAATGCACGTCGCAGCTTTAGCGACGGCCACAGCCACACATCTGGGACTGGGCACGACGGCCGTTGCCGACCTCGTAGACGTGAATGATGACTATCTGGGCGGGGGGTACGCCGTTGTGGGCGAAGCCGAGCGGGAAGCCATTCGCATGGTGGCCCAGCTAGAAGGCATTT
>CAYXUZ010000216.1:0-10186 GCA_964467705.1 uncultured Ardenticatenaceae bacterium
GGTTTCATGTGTTGCCCTCATGATAGATTTACCCTGGATTATAGCGGACGGCCGTCAGCCAGCACCGTCATTTGCCTGCGACCCGCCCAGGCTGCCGCGCCAGGTGGGCAAATCGCGGGTGCGAGTGTGGAGAAAGTCGGGGTTTTGTTGAATCTGGGAGGCAATTTGTGCCGGAGAAAAGGCACGACTGGCTGCCGCCGCCAGTTCAATACCCAGCGGCGACCCTTCAACCAGTTGGCAAATATGAATCACATCAGCCACGTTTTCTTTGGTAAGGGCGAAATGGGGATGGGCACGCTGCGCTTGCTGCACAAAAAGCTGCACGGCGTCATGGGTAAGCGCATCAGAAGGGGAAACCGGCACTTCCATGTCCGGCAAGCATAACCCTGACAAGGGCAATATGCTCTCTGCGGATATCCCCAGCCGCTCTCTGGAAGTGACCACCAGTTGCACCTGGGGGGCAGTGCGGAGAATGTCGGTGAGTACGGCCGTGGGTTGGCGCAGGTGTTCAAACCCATCCAACACCAGCAGGCATTGTCGAGGGTGTAGAAAATCAAGAAGCTGTTGACGAGTTGGTTGGCCCGTGCCCAATAGACCAACCAACTGGCCGAGCGTTTCCAGGAAATGGTGAGGCTCGGTTCTGGCCAGCGCGAGAAAAAAAACGCCATGTTCATAGTCACTTGCCAGGTCGGTGACGGCTTGCAGAGCCAGGCGGCTTTTGCCCATTCCCGCTGCACCCCACAAGGTCAGCAGCCGGGTTTCAGGATAGTCTAGCAGTTGGCTCATTTTTGCCAGCTCAGTCTGGCGGCCAATGAAGGGGGTGAAATAAGCCGGGAGATGGGTAGGGGCGGTGGGTGCGTGGCGGATGCGTTGGTAGACGGCCGTTGTCTCAGGTTGGGGCTGTACCGCTAGTTCAGCCGCCAAAATTTGCTCACAGCGCGTATAGTGGGCCAGGGCGGCGCTGCGCTGCCCACTGCGCGCCAGCAGGCGCATGAGCAAACGATGGGAGGCTTCGTGCAGCGGGTCCATGGCCAGCAGATGATTGGCGTACTGGATGCCACGGGCGTACTGGCGGTGATGCAGGTGGTGTGTAACCAGGGTTTCCAGTGCGGTAACGGCCGTCAGCCGCAGTTGTTCCCGTTTGATGGCCGCCCATTCTTCAAAAGTATAACTTTCGCGCAAAAAGAATCCGGCCAGAAAATCCCCTTTGTAAAGCGCCATAGCTCTCTCAAAATGAGCTACATCAACGTAACCAGCCCGTGAAGAGTGACCAGCTTTGGCTCCGATCAATGCTTGAAATTCGGCCACATCTAACACATAGCTGTTGGGCTTAAGGGCAATGGTATGGCGGTCAATCAGTAAAAATTCGCCCAGGTGTTGCCGTAGCTCGGAAAGAGTTTTGCGCAGGTTTGCCTGAGCCTGGGTGGGATCGCTGTCATCCCAAAGGAAGGCCGCCAACTCATCGCGCGCATACGGCCGTGCCCCGCAAGCCAGGTAAACCAACAGCGCCTCGGTCTTGCGCGATTTGAAGATGGTCAGGGGACGGCCGTACAACTGCACCGTCAGCCCACCTAATAACTCTATCGTTATGGCCGCCGCCTGATGAGAGGGGATCATTTTGGGATCGTTTGCCATGTATGCTGCCAGAAACTAAGTTTGTCCACTATATTTTGATTCTTTTATTATAAAATGTTTGCCCTGTTGTGGGCAGGCAGAGTATGACTAGGGGCTTATGCAAGCAGAAAAACAGCCGACATATCGTGCTTACCTGGTGCGTTTTTGGCAAGAGGGTGATGCGGTCTGGCGCGGAACAGTGGAAGATCCCCACTCCGGCCAGCGACATGCTTTTGCCGACGTAGAGCAACTGTTGGACTTTCTGCGGCGACAGGTGGGTCCCGATGACGCCGCAGATGATCATAAACGGTGACGACGATGACACACGGCCGTTGCACACAAATTAGCTTATATCGCCAAAGACCAGATAAGACCGTCTGGTCTGAACGCAAAAAACATTTTAAGGAGAGTTGACATGAAAAAACGCTTATTCTTGTTCTCATTGCTGGGGTTGCTGGTATTGGCAGCCTGCGGTGGTGGCGGCGTGGATACCGCCAACTTTAAGGAAGCAACCGATGAAACGTTAGGTTTCACCATGGGCTATCCCGAAGAATGGGTTAATCGCACCGATGAAGGTGGAGTTCAGTTAGCCACCAGTCAGGAACTATTTGACAGCCCGGATCAAGTGGATGAAGGCGCTTTGGTTATCATCACCGGTTTTGATAAGGCAATGGTGGGTATGTTGACCACAGAAGAGATTGACCCGGAAGACCCCGTTGCGTTGTTAACGGTTTTTAGCCAGATTGTCTTGGAGGGCGATGCTACGGCAACCGTCAGAGAAGCAGCTAAAACAGTCACGTTAAACGGCCATCCGGCAGCGCAGATGATCATTGATGCCACGACGGAGAATGGGCAAGAGTTGTACAGTCAATTAACGGCCGTACCCAATGAAGACGCCATCATCTATATCTTTGCCGCCACGCCGGCCGGACAAGAAGAAGAAATGAAGGCTGTTTTCGAAGCCATGTACAGCACCATTGAACTCAGCGCCCCCAATCTGGCTGCTGCCGGGGAAGAGGTGGCGGGTGGAGATGCGGTTGGTGGTGACACGGCCGTAGAAGAAACAGCCCCCGAACCAACCGTTGAACCAACGGCCGAACCAACAGCCACGACCGAGCCAACGGCTACCACCGCCCCCACAGCCACCCCTGAACCTACGGCCACACCCGAACCAACCGCAGCGCCTGATCTGGCGGCCGACTTCACGGAAACGGCCGTCGAAACCATCGGTTTTGCTATAAGTCATCCAGACAATTGGGTCTCAGAACAGGCCGAAAATGGCGACCTGCGTATGGCTTCTGACCCCATCTTGCTGGATGACCCGGAAGATGTTGAAGAAGGACTGCTTTTACAGGTGACCAGCCTGCCCCTGGATGCTCTGGCCTTTATTGTTCCGGCCGATGCTGATCCAAACGATCCCGTTGTTGTGCTAGAAGCATTCATTAGCATCATCACGGATCTTGAAGCGGAGGACGAAGCGACCTCTTTCACCGAACGCGAAGCGGCAACGGCCGTAACCATTGCCGGGTACGATGCTGCCACAGCCCTTTATGAAGTAGATGGCGAAAACCTGGTAGGCATTGTCAAATTTGTGGTCCTGACCGATTTCGACAACAGCCGGGTAGTCATTCTGTTCGCGGCCACGCCACTGGCGACGGAGGCAGAATATCTGCCAATATTAGATGCCATGTTAGAAACGATTCTATTATCTGAACCAACGGCCACTTTTGGCCTGCTAGCCCCAGCGGGGGAACCTATCCGCCAGTGGGCAAGCGCGGCCACCGCCAGTAGCCAATACAGTGATCCCAGTTGGGCCGCCATCCAGGCGGTTGGCGAACCGGACACGCCAGATTGTGGCGACCAGAGTACGGCCTGGGCCTCAGACACCAGTGATGGGGTAGATTGGCTGGAACTGGCCTACAACCAGCCAGTATATGTAACACAAATCAATATCTATCAAGTCTATAATCCTAACCAGGTGGTACAAGTGGAACTGATTACGCCAGAAGGCGAAATGGTAACAGTACATGAAGCTGCCCCAACTGATCTAACCAGCTTTTGCCCATATATCCTGTCTGTCTTCACTGATGGCAGCACGTTAGCGGTAGGGGTGCGTATCCATGTGGACCAATCGGTTATTGGTCTGGGATGGAACGAGATTGATGCGGTGGAATTGGTTGGTATTCCGGCAGAGTAGGTAGACGGCCGTTGAAATGAAACAGCACCCTATCTGGGTGCTGTTTTTATTTCAGAATGTAATGTGTCCCCTTTTTGGAACCAATCTTGAGCAGGACGCCGCGATCTACCAGGTCTTTGAGATCAAGACGCAGCGTTTCGGCCGTTACGTCCGGACATAGCTGCTGGTAGTCGCGGCTGGTAATGCTGCCATTCTCCCGCACAAAAGTGAGGGCGCGCGCCTGCCGTTCGTTCATGCTCTTTGTCCACTTGGGCGTTGGGGTACGATCCCGTTTGTTAAATAGGACAACGGTGAAGAGGTGCGGGGTAGCCTTGAATTCGGGTGGATTGTGTCCGGCCTGGGTCATTTCCTCGATCATCTGGTCAATGCCCAGCCCTAGCTCCTCAATGTAGCCCCATTGGAACAGTCCGCTCACCAAACGTGGATTGCGCGAGAAATGCTCCTCCACCAGGTTATCCAACGTCATGTAGCCGGGAAGGCCGCCGGGGCTGATGATTTCCAGCCGGTCGGCGTACATGCGCACTTCAATGCGGCGGCCGCGAATGCGGTAGTCGCGATGGGCGACGGCGTTGACCAACGCTTCACGCACGGCGTAGCGAGGATATTCCAGCAGTTCGGCTCGCTCCAGGCCGTTGACGGTCGCGCCCACACGCATCTCCTCAAAAATGATGTTCCAGGTGCGTTCGATGATGCGCGCCAGATTGCCGCCGATTTCATCCCGACGGCCGTAGCCAATCCCCCCATCCTCCCCGCGCGGCTCCGTACCCGGAAATTTGACAAAGGTAATGCCGCTCTGTGGGAAAAAGAGCTGCGGTTTTTTGCCAAACAGCAACACGCCAATGGTGGTTGGCTCCCCTTCCCGGTTGGTGGCTCCAATCTCATGCAACAATTCGGCTACATCCAACGTGCGCGGCGCGCCGCGTTCTTCACGGCGGGCCAGGTAGTCGCGGATGATGTCGCCGTCCAGGTCGTCGGGGCGAGCGCCGGGCACAATCTCCATTTCATACTCGGCGGTATTTTTGCTGGCCGCCAGGTCGCGCACTTCGTCGCCACTGAGGGGACGGTTTTGGGCGCCACTGCGAATGAGCACACGGCCGTCGTCCAGTGCATGAAGTTCGGTGCTGCGCGGCACATGCAGGCCAATGAGAACGCCGCTGCGCGTTTCCACAGGCTGCCAGGTGGTGGGCACAGGTGGGCGACACAGCCCGGCCGCTTCGCGCAACGCGCCCTCTGCTTCTTCTTCCCAGATGGGAGTGGTGGGACGGCCGTTGTCATCCAATCCTAATACAATCAGGCCACCATCTCCATTTGCCAGTGCCACCAGACATTCCGCCAACGGCTCAATGTCCGCCGCCGGTAAAAAAGCAAGGCGAGAACCCGGTTTTTCTTTTAACATAATGTGAGCGATTATAACACAATTATGTGACGGCTATGGTCACAAGGCGTGTTGGTTAGCCATTAGCCTGTTTGTCTTTTCTATTTCCACAGTCAACCCTAAATCCTCAAAGATAGCAAGGGATTTGTGGAAAGCTATCATTGCGTCTGAAGGGCAATTTTCTCGCAGATATACTTGCCCAATTGTGCGCCAGGAATAAGCATACATGTAGGTGTCCTGGTTTTGTTCAGCCAGGGTCAGCGACTTTTGCGCATAAAGCTTTGCTTCTTCTAGATCGTTTTGCCCCAATTTTATTCGTGCTAAAACCCCAAAATTGGCGGGCATGAGTCCGGGTTCTTCAACCTGTAAAGATTGCCAGGCATATTGTTCGGCCGTTTCTAGATTCAATAGGTTCAGATGTGCTTCAGCCAGATTAATAGCTGCTGTAGCCAGCCCACGTGGGTGGGCTAACCTCTCATAAACATGCATTGCTTCCTCTAAAAGAGGCACGGCCGTTTGCGACGCACCCGTATCCATAAAAACACCGGCCTGATTAATTTTGATGCCCGCCAGCCAGGCCAACCGACCCACCTTTTCAAAACATTGCACAGCAATATCCCAATGGGAATTGGCCGTCTCGCTGTCACCTTGTCGCAGCAAAAGCCAGGCCAGGTTGTTCCGTGTGCGTCCTTCCCCTTCCACATAACCAATTTGCTGCGCCAGGGACAGGGCGCCCTGGTAACATGTATGTGCTTCCGCATAATTGCCCAAAGCCAACTGAATATCTCCCTGTAAATGCTCCACCTCATAACGCGCCAGTTGCGATTCATGCCAGGCCTGTTCCAGGTTTCGTTTTTGCCAGTACACCTCACCCAAATGTTTGTGTAATAATGCGGCTTCCCGGTTGACGCTGTTCAAACTGTCCAGCCCGGCGCGGTATGCCTGCAACGCCTCGTCAAAGCGGCTTTGGTCATAGGCAATCCGACCTTCGATCCGTTTGGCTTCTGTTTTGAGCAGGGGGTTTTCCCACAATGTTTTGTGCAAATCCTCTTTGATTTTGGCGTAATCACCCACCAATAACCGTAGTTCGCTGCGCAACAAGAGCAAAATTTCTTTCTCCGGATTGGGCAATTGTTTATGAGAAAAGGCGGCAAAGAGAGTTAGAGCAGCCATGCCTTGCCCCTGGTTTATCTCCTGGTTGCGGTGGGTGTACCACTGCCAGATCGCCATTTGGGGCTGGTTGGCGCGGATGTAATGATAGGCGGCGGCCGTATATTCACCATGTTGAGCGCGTATTGTGGCTGCCGCCAGATGGTGCATTTCCGCTTCTTCCGGCGCGGTAAATGAAGAATAAATCACGTCTTTGAAGGCGGGCAGCAGCGTGATGCCGCCGCGCTCATCTACCTGCACCAGATCATGTTTGTATAAATTCTGGAGGCTGGTCTGATTGGTTTGCCAGGCGTCCTGGGGTGCAGGACGGCGAAAAACGGCGATGGCTGCTAATAAATGCCGTTCTTCCTCTTGTAAGTGCTGCCAGATGCGGTTGAGTAAAAACTCGACGGTAGGGGTGGCGGCTAATTGCGCCAACAGTCCGGTCAACGACTCGCCAGAACGATGCAGAGTGGTAAATAATTTTAACAGGCGTGGATTACCTTGTGTGTACTGGTGTACGGTTTCCAATTCGGGGAGGGACAAACTGATATGATCTTGGGCTAAAAGCAGTTCGGTTTCTGCCAATGATAAGCCTGTCAGTTTTAGCTGTACGGCCGTTTCCAATGGTATTTGTTGCCCGATAATGAGGACGGGCGTCAGTTTGCACAGGGTGTTGATGAAAGTGATTATTTGCCGATGGGCTTCTACTTCCGTCGGCGACAGTAACCCGATTTCATCAAAACACAACAAAGGCAGGTTTTTTTGCAGCGTATTTAAGTCATGCTGAATCAGGCCAGGGATGAGTTCCCTTTTAATCTGCCCATTATCGGCCACCAATTGCAACCAGAGAGTGGACGCGCCACAAGAATGGAAGCAGTAGGCCAGAGAGAATAATAAGGTACTCAGGTGATCGGTCAGCCCGGCGCGAAACGTGAACCAAAAAACAGGGCCGGTTTCCCACACGGCCGTTACCTGTGCCGCCAGTATTGTCTTACCGATACCTCCTTGCCCGGTCAGGGCTACACATTTGCCGCTTTGAAAATAGGCCAGACACTCTTCCGTTATTGCCTCACGGCCGATCAGGTTGTGCGTCGGTTTAGGTGGTGCTTCAAAGTGGAGCGCCGGTTTATGCTGGTCAATTAACCGTTTTTCCAGTTCACGAATGGCACGTGGCCGGTGGCTGGGGCGGTAGTAGGTGGCGCGGGAGATGCCCAGGTCGTGCAAAATTTGGGTCAGTGGTTTGGGGCGAAAAAAGGTGAGGTCGAGCAAACGATATAGGTATTTGCCATCTTCACCGGTTTGGGCTATTTCCAATGCTATGCGGCGCAGAAGTTGTTGGAGGGCCTGGCCACGGCCGTAGGCCGTACTGTTGTTGGCCTGGCGCGTGAGCGATTCACCTAAAAAGTAAGGCGTAGCCAGAGGCGAATGTTCACCTATCCAGGTTGGGTTTGTGAAATTTTCCAGGGCAATTACCAACTGTTGGCGAAATGGCGAATCTTGTTCGCCATAGCTTCCACTCGTTTTCATAGCTCATCCTCATGCCCATCCCCGCAAATTTGGCAGCATTTTAGCAAATTGACGGATAGATTGAGACAGTTTTTTCTATTTGTGAGACTACCCGACGGCTGAAATCAATTATATGCTTTGGTATGGAAGTGATCACGGACTCTCCCAATGCGCGATGAATTGGTAATGGATTGAGACGAGAATAGATGCCGCTGCTGTTACTGTGGGGGGTAACAGGCTCAGGCATAACTCTGGCATTACACCCGTTTTATCAATCTGTTTCAAATACAACAAAAAGGAGAGGAACATGATGAAGTTTCGTTTATTTTGGCAAAATTCTCGGTGGGCATTGGTACTGAGTTGCAGCGTTTTGCTATTGGTGCTGATTGGTGTTTTGACCCAGGCGGCCGCCGCAGAAGTATCTGCGGATGCCGCCCTGGAAGTACCACACGATGATCCACCTCCTATTCCGGGAACCCCAGAGCCATTGCCAGATGATTATTGGAGTTATAGTGTAAAGGTGGTCTGTGACGGCGAATATGGGCAAAGGCGCAACACGATTATCAACATTTTTAATCCGAGCCATACCACTTCGACCCTGGCATTGGGTAATGAATTTACGGTAGTAGGGCCAATTGTCTTTAGACCTCCTTCCACCCGTCCCTTGGTAGCACTCGCTCCTGTTTTAATGTCGCTGCCCGGATTGAACGCAACAACCATTGATTGCACACATCTCAATCTCCCGTCACCGGTTCTGACGGAAGGGTTTGTAAACATTTTCAGTGCAAAGCCTTTGGATATTGTTGCTGTCTACATGGGCCAGGAAAATGAAAATGTAGAGGTAGAGCATGTGCCTGGGCGGTATGTAATAGGCGGTGCAGCACAACCAAATGGGTGGGAACAACCATAATTTTATGAGAGCTGGAGCTTTTTAGTCTTGAGCCTGATTGTTGGGTGGATGGTTATCACCAACGGCCGTTGGTGATAACCCCTTTTTATTCATTCACCGGAGGTACATTTTGGAAAACACAAATAGATGGTTCCGTTGGTTTGTTTTGTTCATATTGCTCAGCACTGTGTTAGCCTGGTTGTTACTCATCAACCAGACGTTTGCCATGGGGCCAAAACCGGATTGTAACGCATTACCTGGAGTTCTGTGCCCAAATCCGCAGGTTATGTTTGCGCCCACGCCTTTGGCCTCCCCGACCGCCACCCCATTTTCGAGTATTTGGGGTGATGCGGGGGATGCGCCTGACGGCCGTCTATCGCCAATGACCGCTTATCCAACCTCCACGGTAGCCGCTAACTTTCCAACGATTTACGTGCCGGGATTACAGTCAGGGCCTTATCACTTCTACCCCGAAACGGGGGCCTATTTGGGCCAGGCTGTATCACAAGAAGTCAATGCCCACCAATTCCCAGATGATGATGGGCGGGTCAACATTGATCCTGCCTTAGACCGGGCAGATGAAGATGACCAAGACGATGGTCTTGGCCGGATTGATGAGCTGCAATACCCCTGTACCGCTGTCAGCATTCCCTATACGGTGACGGTGGAAGCACCAAACACCATTTTTTATTTGAATATCTGGTTTGATTTTAACCGGGATGGACAATGGGGTGATAGTGACACATGCGAAAATATGCCAGTTGAAGAATGGGCTGTTCAAAATCATATTCTGGGGCCTGTTCTTACACCGGGTCTCATTACAGGGACCATTTCTGTTATGACCACAAATTTTGAGGACGACCCCTTGTTTGATCCATTGTGGGCACGAGTTACTCTTTCTGAACAACCAGCAACCATGTCTGACGGCAGTGGGCCACCGGCTGGTTTTTTATATGGAGAGACTGAAGATTATTTGCTTTGTTGGCGGATAATTTATCATGGCAGTTGCATAAACCCGAAGCATCCTCAGTTTCCGGTTGCTGGCTGGCTTGGTTAAGACAGGGTTGTGTCGCCAGGCTCATTGGTTGGAGTGTTGGGGGCAACGGCCGTCATCTGCGCAAAATGTTCTTGTAGCAAACGGTGTATAAAGATGTAGCCGCCGCCGACCTTATGCAGAATGGCGCGGTTGGCCGCTTCGTCCAGGAAATCAGTATAGGCCCAGGGCATACGCCCCAACTGCACCAGCCAAAAGCGCAGCCAGAGATGGTTGAGGACGCTGCCCACCCCATACAATGCAGCCGCAATCCACCCAGTCAAAATTCCCACCAGCGCCCCAAATGTACCGCTCCAAAAGAAAGCGGTTGCCAGGCTCATCACAATGGCAAACAGCCCGGCAGCGGCCAGGCCACTGCTGGCCGAAAGCCAGATGCCCTGGTTGGGCGCGCTGGTGGTG
>CAYXUZ010000217.1:0-10123 GCA_964467705.1 uncultured Ardenticatenaceae bacterium
CGCTGGCCTATTTGCTGGAAGATATTTGCTGCCTGGCGGCGGCCGAAGATAACCCGGAAACGGCTTTCCGCTTGTATGGGGCGGCGGCGGCGCTGCGCGAGCAGATTGGCGCTCCGCTGCCGCCCAGTTACCAGCAAAAGATGGATGAACTGCTGGCACCCACGCGGGCGCAGTTGCCCGAAGAAAAAGAAGAGACCTGGATGGCCGCCGGACCTGACAGGTTTGCACAACCTGTCAGGTCTGGGGGCGTTCTCCGATGAACAGACAACCATTCAACCAACCACCGCCCACTTTGGGCAATCAGTATGATGAAGATCGGGTGCTGCGCAGTTATTTGCGGCGGGTTTTGCCGCCGGAAGCGATGGTAGGCATTGAACCGGCGCTACGGGAATTGGGCGACCTGGCCGGGGTGCAGTTGTACCAGATGCAGTTGGCGGATCGGCTCAACGAACCGGTACTGACGCAGTGGGACGCCTGGGGCAACCGCATTGACCATATTGAGGTGACGCCGCTGTGGAAAGAGGCGGAGAAGCTGGCGGCGCAGTTTGGCATTGTGGCGGCGGCGTATGAGGGGCAGTACGGCCGTTACGACCGCCTGTACCAGTTTGCCCTCACCTACCTTTTCCACCCCTCGACCGACGTGTACACCTGCCCGCTGGCGATGACGGATGGCGCGGCGCGGACGTTGTTGCGCTCTGGCAACCAGGAACTCATTGACCGGGCCATCCCCCACCTGACCAGCCGGGACCCGGCGCAGTTCTGGACGAGTGGACAGTGGATGACGGAATCTACCGGTGGTTCGGATGTGGGGCTGAGCGAAACGGTGGCGGTGTTGGATGAGCAGGAGACATGGCGGCTGCACGGCCGTAAATGGTTCACCTCCGCCGCTACCGGACAAATGACGCTGACGCTGGCCCGCCCGGAAGGGAATCCACCCGGCGGCAAGGGTCTGGCGCTCTTTTACCTGGAGACGCGGGATGGCGACGGCCGTTTGCAAAACATGGAAATCCTGCGCCTGAAGGATAAACTGGGCACGCGCAAAGTGCCCACGGCCGAAATCATGTTGCATGGGGCAACGGCCGTGCCGGTGTATGCGCTGACGGACGGTGTGCGCCACATTGTGCCCATGCTGCATCTGACGCGCACCTGGAACGCCGTCAGCGCCATCGCTTTTATGCGGCGGGGGCTGGCGCTGGCGCGGGATTATGCCCGTAAGCGGGTGGCCTTTGGCGGGCCGCTGGCGCAAAAGCCGCTGCATGTGGACACGCTGGCGCGATTGCAAGCGGAGTTTGAAGCGGCCTTTCACCTGACGTTTTATGGTGTGGAACTGATTGGCAAGGATGAGGCGGGCGAGATTTCCGACGAAGAAGCGGCTTTGCTGCGCATGTTGACCTCGATTAACAAGCTGGTGACAGGGCGGCAGGGAGTGGCCGTGACCAGCGAGATTTTGGAGGCACATGGCGGCGCGGGGTATGTGGAAGATACCGGGCTGCCGCTGCTGCTGCGCGACGCCCAGGTCTTGCCGATTTGGGAAGGCACGACCAATGTACTGGCGTTGGATACACTGCGGGCGCTGCGGGATGGGGCGGCGCTGCCTGCCCTCATGCAGAAGGTGGCGGCTTGTGCCACGGCCGTGCGCGATGAACGATTGGTGACGGCCGTGACCGTGGCCCAACATGCTCTTTCTCATGCCACAGGCTGGCTGGCGCAAACGGCTAAAAGCGATCCGGCTTTGTTGGAAGCGGGGGCACGCCGGTTTGCATTGACCGTGGGCCGGGCGTTGGCGCTGGCGCTGCTGGCGGAACATGCTCAATGGTCGCTGGATGTGGAAGGGGACGGCCGTGCGGCCACCGCCGCCCAATTGTTTGCCCAGAGTGGGGTGGATGTGGTGTTGGACACGGCCGTGATGGACATGGCCTCGTTGGTAACTGAGTAGCGCGATTTTCCAAATCGCGTGACTCAATTACATCTTTTCCCCCTTACGCGGTATCATATTGCCCACCATTCTTACAGGAGGAAAGACGTGAAACGTAGTACCCTTTTCATTTTCTTCGCCCTTTTATTCTGGTTTGTGGCCTGCCAACCTGACGAGGAAGTAAATCCAGACACTTTACCGGCTAATTATGACTATGCTGCCGGCGATGCCTCCCGGTCGGTCACGCTAAAAGGTGTGACGATTCAAGTGGATGAGGCCAGCACTCGCCCTGGAAACATATCGGCCGAGCAACCGCTTAAACCGGGTTATGTGTATGTGGTGGTCAAGATGACCATTACCAACCAGAGCCAACAGCCCGTTCTGGCGACGGAATTTCGGTTGATTGATGAATACTTGAATCTGTATGAATCGTGGCAGACCAGCGCCCCCTTTAGTCGGGAGTTAACGGCGCTGCCCGCCGAAATTGGCCCAGGGCAATCGGCGACTGGCGATCAGGTGTTTATTGTGCCGCAAGCGGCCCTGAGCGCCAGTTTGCGGCTGCGCTGGCAGTCCGGTGTGCATGAATCGCGCATTGACCTCTCGCTAGGGCAACTGCCGTTACCGCAATAAGGAATTTGCTTCAAACGAGTTGAGTTAAAACATGTCATTCCGACCAACGGGAGGAATCTTTCTAGTGGGTAAAGCCGATTGCCTGACCTGATTGAAGAGATTCCTCACTCCGCAGGCTTCGTTCGGAATGACATGATGACGGTGTTTCAATCGGATTCTTCCATATGTCCAGTCTAAGTCGTGAGGAGTTTGTAGCGAAGGTGGAGGGGGGCGAGACCAGCTTTTCAAACCTGGATTTGTCGCGGCTGAGTTTACGGCAGGCGGATATGACGGCCGTGAACCTCACCGCCGCCACTCTGGTCAAATCGAACCTGGATGGGGCCATTTTGCGTGGGGCAACCTTAACCCTGGTCAATGCCCGTGGTGCTAATTTGCGTGGGGCGATTTTGTGTGGCGCGGAGGGGGTGATGGCGAATCTGAGTCTGGCGCTGCTAAGTGGGGTGGATGGCACGGCCGTGATCCTGGATGGCGCTTCTTGTGCCGGGGCGACGTTGACCGAAGCCCGGCTGGTAAAGGCTTCGCTGGCGGGTGTAGACTTTAGCGGCGCTGACCTCAGCCGGGTGGATTTGCGCCGCGCCCGGCTGGTGGGCGCAACCATGCAGGGCGCAAAACTGTGTTATGCCAATTTGACCCTGGCGGATTGTACCGGCGTGGATTTTGCTGATGCTGACCTGACAGGAGCAATGGTGACGGCCGATACCCTGGCCCAGGCCCAGCGGCTTACTGGGGCGACAATGCCCGATGGCAGCTATTTTTTATAGATGTTTCAGTGCCTGCAATAAGCGATTGGTGAGGCACGGGGTAGATGGATGAGAAGTTGCTTTCTAGACTGCTTGACAATAAGACTTTTAACAATGTCTCTTTTTGCATTGCTTATTGGATTGATGAGTTGTTCGCAAGCTCCTGCTTTCGTCGTAACAGCGAGTCCAACGCGCACCCCTGTTCCGACACCGATTATTATGCCTAGCCCCGCACCACTCCCCGAATTTTTGCGCGAAGTTCGCCCACTGCCTTCCAGTATCATTAGTTATGAAGAATATTCAACAGTGATAACAGATACCGGTCTGTATATAGGCCCACCGGCGCCAGCTATTGAAATAACCGGTTTACGGTCGAGTATATGTTTCGATCTCGATGTGGAGGCCTTAGTAGAGCCAGGAGATTTATTGTTCTTTGAAGAAGAAGTGTTGCCTCGCACAGAAGTTATCGTTGATGGCAGATTACTGACCGAAAGAGCAGAAACTGATTATCTTGCGTCATATGAGCCAGGACCAGACTGCCGATGTTTCTATGATTGCGAGGAATTTAAAGGGTATGATTGGTACTTTGATAAAATTGTGCCTGAAAATGTTGGGTGCTGGTTTTATCCCGGTTTTTGGGCATGCTATCCTGTGGGTTTAGAAGCTGGCATTCATAATGTCTTGTTTAAATTCAATAAAACGTCTGGTGAAGTGGAAGAATATAGCTGGCAATTTGCGATTACAGAGTAACAACACCAACGATATTTCGAGAGATTCTGGATTTGTTGAGGTGGAAAAATTATGAAGCGGACGTTGTTTGATGACGAGCATGTGATGTTTCGGGAGGCGGTGCGCCGGTTTGTGGAGAAGGAAGTAACGCCTTACCACGAACAGTGGGAACACGAGGGTATTGTGCCCCGCGAGTTGTGGCTGAAGGCGGGCGCGGCCGGTTTTCTGGCGATGGCCGCGCCGGAAGCATATGGTGGGTTGGGGCTGGACGATTTTCGGTATAACGTAGTGCTGACGGAGGAGTTGACCCGTGCCGGTGCGTCCGGCGTCGGGTTTGGCCTGCACAATGACATTGTGCTGCCCTACATTCTGACTTATGGCACAGAGGAGCAAAAACAGCGCTGGCTGCCGCAGATGATCAGCGGCGAAACGATTACGGCCATTGCCATGAGTGAACCAAATGCGGGCAGTGACCTGGCGGGGATTCAGACAACGGCCGTGCGCCACTCCGACCATTACCTGCTCAATGGCCAGAAAACGTTCATCACTAACGGCATCAACAGTGACCTGGTGATTGTGGTCGCCAAGACGGACCCGGCAGCGGGTCACAGCGGCGTCAGTTTGTTGGTGGTGGAACGGGGGATGGCGGGGTTTGGGCACGGCCGTAATCTGGACAAAATCGGCCTGAAAGCGCAGGATACGGCCGAACTGTTTTTCGATAACGTCAAGGTGCCGTTGGACAATTTGCTCGGCGGCGAAGGGCAGGGTTTTTACCAATTGATGATGCAGTTG
The DNA here is from genome assembly GCA_964467705.1 of uncultured Ardenticatenaceae bacterium. Lineage (GTDB taxonomy): Bacteria > Chloroflexota > Anaerolineae > Promineifilales > Promineifilaceae > CAADGU01. Next base: position 4,807 of record CAYXUZ010000217.1, read on the forward strand.
CCGCAAGAGCGGCTCTCCATTGCCGTCATTGCGGTGGCGGCTTGCGAGACGGTGTTGGACATGACCATCAAATACTGCCAGGAGCGGGAGGCGTTCGGCCGGCCGATTGGCAAATTCCAGCACAACCGCTTTAAGCTGGCGGAGATGAAAACGGAAGTGGAAATTGCCCGTGTGTTTGTGGATAGGTGTATTGAGGAATTGAACGGGGGTAGGCTGACGGCCGTTGAAGCTGCCATGGCTAAATGGTGGACGACGGAACTGCAAAAGCGGGTAGTGGACGACTGCCTGCAACTGCATGGCGGTTACGGTTATATGATGGAGTACCCCATTGCCAAAGCTTTTCTGGACACCCGCGTGCAAACCATTTACGGCGGCACGACGGAGATTATGAAGGAAATTATTGGGCGGGCGTTGGGATTTTAGCTGCGTGATGCGTGACTCGTGATGCGTGAGGTTTTCACGTGTCACGTATCACGTATCACGTATCACGTGAAGGAGCGTATGAAAGGGATTATTTTATCCGGCGGGATGGGGACGCGATTGTATCCGTTGACCATTTCGCTGTCGAAGCAGATTTTGCCGTTGTTTGATAAGCCGATGATTTATTACCCGCTGTCGGTGCTGATGCTGGCCGATATTCGGGAGTTCTTGATCATCTCCACGCCGCAGCACATTGAGCTATACCAGGGGTTGTTTGGCAATGGCGAACGGTTGGGGCTGCACATTGAGTATGCGGTGCAGGCGGAGGCGAATGGCATTGCGCAGGCGTTTGTGATTGGGGAGCAGTTCGTGAACAATCAGCCGTGTGCGCTGATGCTGGGCGATAACTTTTTGTACGGGCATGGCTTGTCGGCGCGGCTGCGGCAGGCGGGGCAGTTGACGGAGGGAGGGCTGGTGTTTGCCTACTACGTGCAAGACCCGGAGCGGTATGGGGTGGTCTCTTTTGACCAAAATTACAAGGCGTTGACGATTGAGGAGAAGCCAAAACAGCCGAAGTCTAATTATGCGGTGACGGGGCTGTATTTTTATGATGCGGAGGTGGTGCAGATAGCGAAGGAGCTACGGCCGTCGGCACGTGGCGAATACGAGATTACCGATGTGAACAACATCTATTTGCAGCGTGGGCAGTTGCGGGTGGAACTGTTGGGGCGGGGCTTTGCCTGGCTGGACACGGGCACCCATGACAGCCTGCTGGAAGCGAGCAACTTTGTGCAAACCATCGAACATCGGCAGGGTCTCAAGGTGGGCTGCGTGGAAGAGATCGCCTTCCGCAAAGGGTACATCTCTGCCGCCCAACTGATGGACATTGCCAACCGCTCCAAAGATAACCCCTACTGCCAATACCTGCGCCGTCTGGCGGAAGAGAAGATGGGGCCGATTTGGGAATAAGATTGGCCGACAGAGTTTATTTAACCGCAGAGAGCGCGGAGAGCGCAGAGATGATAGAAAGGCAAATACTCCGCGTCCTCTGCGTTCTCCGCGGTTGAAGATGAAATATGAAAGACATCACACTACGAGACTGCCAACAAACGGTGGATGAATGGGTACGGACGGTGGGGGTGCGCTATTATTCGGAGTTGACGAACACGGCCGTGCTCATGGAAGAAGTCGGCGAAGTGGCCCGGCTGATGGCCCGGTTGTACGGCGACCAGAGCTTCAAAAAAACGGACGAAGCGCCCAACCTGGCCGACGAAATGGCCGACGTGCTTTTTGTCCTCATCTGCCTGGCCAACCAGACCGGCGTAGACCTGACGGCCGCTTTCCACCAGAACATGGCAAAGAAGACTACCCGTGACAAAGAGCGTCACGCCAGCAATCCGAAGCTGAAATAAGGAGGAATACTTCTATGCCGAATGGTGGAATGATGCCTTGTTGTTTGGTATGTGCCTGGGCAGATGAAAAGGATTTGGGAGTGCCGTCTAAGGTGTTATGTACAAAACACCAAGTAACTATTCACGATGCTATGGCGTTGTTTTGTAGCGAATTATCAGAGGAGGCTATTGAGCGTGAAAGGTTTCTGGATGACGTGATGTATATGTGGGCAATGGTAATCTATCAAAATCCAAAATGGCCTACTTTGCCGCAATATTATCACGAGCCGGTGAGCTTAATCCCTATTTCAAAGTACAAAGAATGGGACGAAGAAACTTGCAGCAAGGAGATACGGGAAAGAAATAAAGAGGTGGAGGAAGCGTTTTGGAAGAAGTATGGGAGAGAGGATTAGTTAGATGGCAGTAGATGTCTCTCAAATATTGGGGTATCAATTCAAGCCGGTGGAGACGCGGTATACGGAGCGGGATGTGAGCCTGTATGCACTTTCCATTGGCGCGGCGGCCGATCCGTTGGATCGGGATGAGTTGAAGTTTGTGTATGAGTTGAATGGGGCCGGTTTTTTTGTCTTTCCCACCTTCCCCATGATCTTCCCCTTTCCGATGATGTGGCAGATTTTGGATGTGCCGGGGCTGGAATTCAACCTGATGTTATTGCTGCATGGGGAGCAGGTGATGGAGTTACGACGGCCGTTACCCCCTTCTACCACCCTCACCACCAACGCCCACATCAGCCAGGTCTACGACAAAGGCTCCGGCGCACTCGTCGTTCTGGACATTTCCACGGTAGATGACCAGGGAGCGGAAGTGGCCTTCAACCAGCTATCCGCCTTCATTCGAGGACTCGGTGGTTTTGGTGGGGAGCGTGGGCCATCGGGCAGTGTGCATGTGTCACCAGACCGGCCACCCGATGCCGTCGTAGCCCAGGCCACGCAGCCCAACCAGGCGCTCTATTACCGACTTGCCTCCGGCGATGGCAATCCGCTGCATGCCGATCCACAGATGGCGGCTGTTGGCGGTTATGACCGGCCCATTTTGCATGGGCTGTGTACGCTCGGTTTTGCGGCGCGGGCGGTATTGAAGACCTTTGGCGGCCATGACCCGGCGCGCTTCCAGAGCATTCGTGCCCGTTTCAGCCAGCCCGTTTTTCCCGGCGAGACGGTAATTACGGAGATGTGGGATGAGGGAGACGGCCGTGTCCTCTTCCGCGCCCGTATCCAGGAACGGGGTGGCGTGGTGGCAATTACCAATGCGGCCGTAGAGTTAAACGGATGATCCGCGAAGAACGCGAAGGTCTTCGTGAAAGACACGAAGGAACGCGAATTTTTCTCTCTGCGCCTCCGCGACTCTGCGTTAAAAATAAGGAGTGAATATGTTTCAAAATCAAGTAGCGATTGTGACGGGAGCGGGGCGCGGGATTGGCGCGGCGGCGGCGAAGCTGTTTGCGCAGTATGGGGCTAAAGTAGTGGTCAATGACCGGGATGCAGAACCGTGTGATGAAGTGGTGGCCGAAATCAAGGCGACTGGCGGCGAGGCCATCGCTATACCGGGCAGCGTCACCGATCTCCATTTTCCCGACCAACTGATGCTGACCACAATGGACGTGTACGGCAAGATCAACATCCTGGTCAACAACGCCGGTTTCACCTGGGACGGTATGTTGCACAAGATGAGCGACGAGCAGTGGCAGGCGGTGTTGGACATCCATGCCACCGCCCCCTTTCGGATGATTCGCGCCGCCGCCCCCTACATGCGCGAAGCAGCCAAAGCCGAAAAAGAGGCGGGTGGCCCGGTGGAGCCGCGCTGCATCGTCAACGTCTCCTCCACTTCCGGGCTGCATGGCAATGTGGGGCAGATCAACTACGCCACCGGCAAAATGGGCATTGTGGGCCTGACCAAAACGGTGGCGAAGGAGTGGGGGACGTTTGGGGTGCGCTGCAATGCGGTGGCCTTTGGTTTTATTGACACGCGCATGACCCAGGCCAAAGAAAAGGGCGAGACTATTGCCATTGGCAATAAAGAAGTGGCGATTGGTATTCCCAACCAGATGCGGCAGATGGCCCCGATGATGATTCCGTTGGGACGGCCCGGCACACCGGAAGAGGCGGCGGGCGGCATCCTGCTGCTGGCTTCGCCGTTAGCCGCCTACGTTACCGGGCACACGCTGGAAGTGACGGGCGGATCGGGGATATGACCTTCTGTCTATGAACACAAACGAGCAAAATGTCATCCGCGTCTGGCAGCGGTTGTGGCTGGTTTTAGTCCTGATTGGGCTGATCGCATTGGCGATGGGGGTGTTTGCCCTGGTCAATCCGCAGGCAACGGCCGCATTGCCGGTACAATTGTTGGGCGTGGTGCTGGTGTTGGATGGGGTACGGCGGCTGGTCACGGCCGTGTTCCATCGTCACGCCCATTGGGGAAATCAATTACTCTCCGGGCTGATCGAAAGCCTGATCGGTTTGCTCACCTTTATGTTTGCGCTGCCCATAGTCACGGCCGCTTTTACCCTCATCCTCTATCAGGCAGGATTTGGCATGCTGATTAGCGGTGGCGTGAGTGTGTTGCAGACGATTCAGGGGCGACGGCCGTATACCAGCCTCTTCACCGGGGTCATGTTGCTCGGCTTTGGCGTGCTCATGTTTGCCCTGACCGGGCCGCTGGCGGTAAGCCTGGTGTGGGTGACGGGCATTTTTTCGCTGGTGGTGGGAACGCTGCTGCTGGTCGCCGGGTTTCGCGTCTGGCGGCAAGGTGGCCTGGTAGCCGGGCAGATGTGGACAATCCAGAGTGATACGGTGGTGGTGGATGGCGAAGTGATTGAGGGGGAGTATGACGTGGATGAAGAAGAACCAGGGTTGTTGGTGGACGGCCGTGATGAGAGTAAGCAGTGAGCGGTGAGCAGTGAGGAGGTGAGGATGAGGTGGTGGCGGGACACGGCCGTGAGGCAAGGGCTGATTATCTTTGTGGCGCTGCGGCTGTTTTTGACGGTGTGGGCAGTGTTGGTGTTACTGGTGCAGCCCTTACCGGCGGAACCGGACGAGGTGCTACGGCCGTATCAAGGCCAGCCTATCCTCGACAGCGGTGTGGCCGGGTTGCTGCTTGGCCCCTGGCAGCGTTTTGATACCCTGCACTACACCGCCATTGCCGCCAATGGCTACCAGAACGAGGCCGATTCTGTGTTTCCGCCGCTTTATCCCTGGCTCATCCGCGCCGTTGCCTTCCCTTTGGGCAGTAGCCATACGGCGCATATGGCAGCGGCCATATTGGTAGCCAATCTGGCCTGCCTGGGATTGTTCATCCTGCTGCACAAAGTGGCTGCGGCCGAAATCGGCACAGAACATGCCACCCGCACGGTCATTTATCTGGCCTTATTCCCCACCGCTTTTTTCCTTTTCGCACCTTACACAGAGTCATTATTCTTGTTGCTGGCATTGGGGTCGTTGTGGTCGGCGCGGCGGGGCAACTTCTGGCAAGCAGGGCTGTTGGGCTTG
>CAYXUZ010000218.1:0-9989 GCA_964467705.1 uncultured Ardenticatenaceae bacterium
CGGCCGTGACTGTACCAACGCTGGCCCTGCCGGAGAAATCCTATTTACCCCATATCAGGCGATAAAACGGAGGCTTAACACCCGATTCCGTGGACGGCACGGCATCTTCCAATGGCAACGACAGCCGAAAAAGCGCCCCGCCCAATGGGCTGTCTTCTACTGTCAGCAGCCCGCCGTGTACCTCCACAGCCATTTTGCAGAACGTCAGCCCCAACCCCTTACCCCGGCGTGTTTTGGTGTTAAGCTGCGCAAATTTGTCAAAGATGCGCTGGCGATCGGCTACTGGCACCCCTGGCCCACTGTCGGCGACGCTTAGCTGCAATTGCCCCTTTTCAACCTCGCCTCGCACCACAATATCGCCGTTATCTGGGGTGAGTTTGAGCGCGTTGGCAAGCAAATTGTTGATGACACGTCGCATAAGTACCGGGTCTACCAAAACCGTCGGTAATGTCTCTGGCACAAAAATGTGCAGATGTTGTTGATGTTTATCGGCCAGGATTTGTAGTTCGGTTACCTGCTCGCGCAAAATAGGGGCCAGATCGGTCATGCTTTTATGCAGGGGCATGACCCCTTCTTCCAGCCGTTCCACATCGAGCATATCGTTGACCAGACCTAATACTTCGGCGCTGCAATGTTCTAGATTGGTCAACAGGCGGGCTTGCATGGGACTTATCTCTCCCAGCCCGCCGCGATGGAGCAAATCCAGGCCGCTGATGACGATGGTTAGAGGACTTTTGAGATCATGTACGATGAGTTGGGTCAGGTCGCTGCGCTGCCGTTTTTCGCGTTGGTATTGTATGGCGTGGCGTAATAGCGGCAGCAGGGTAATGATGAGGGCTGTGAGCAGGAGTAGTTGGAATAGTATCCAGTTGAGCGAACCTGGCGTGCCAAATGCCAGACATATTTCTGCCTGAGCGAGCAAGATAAAGGTGAAGGCCAGATTTTTTTCGGTGCTGTTGCCTTCACGCTGGCTGATTTGGTCGGAGCGCCAGGCGGCCCATAATAACAGCCCACTGCTGGAAACGGCGACCAGGAAGAGTATATAGGGTAGTAGTGTGCGGGGAGCGAGGGCCATTTGTTCGTTAAAACGGAACATGATGGTGATGTATAGAAGGGATAAGAGGACGTTTAGGCCAAATAACGGCCGTCGCCAGACAAGTAGGCGTTTTTCGGCTACGGCCGTCCACCGTACCCCTGCGGCTGCAAAATATAAACTACTCAGTGGCAGGCTCATAAAAAGTGACCAGACGAATGCCGGGTGGAGTCTATTGGTCAGCAGCAAATAGGGGATACCTAAGCTGCTGATGAGCAGCAGAAATGCCAGGGTAAGGAAGCCAAATGTGAGCAGCAAGGAACGGCCGTTTTGGCTTAGCCCCAATCCGTGCCGGGTGAGCAGGGCGATGATGACCCCCAATAACCCGGCCAGTGTGCTGGTGTAGTATTGTAGTAGTTCGGGGAAGACTGACTCTTGATTGAAGTTGGTAAATGAGGGCAAATTCTGGAAAATGAGAAAAAGGAAAAGAGGCAAGACCACTACAAGGGTCATTACCCCTTTTCTTTGCGCAAGGGACACAGCGAATTGCATAGTACCAGAGTAATAGGTACGACTATCAAATTTTCTTACGGAGGCGACAGATGACAGACCCGATTTTGCGAGAATTTCCTTATAGCTTTGAGACTGAACGGCTCACGATTCGTGGGCCACTGCCGGGGGATGGGGTGCGGGTGCGCACGGCCGTGTTGGAATCCCAGACCGAATTGAAGGAGTGGATGCCCTGGGCGATGGAGATCTCAACGGAGGAGGAGTATGAAACTAGGGTGCGCCAGGGGCAGCTTCGGTTTTTGAGCCGTGAGGATTTATGGCTGATGCTCTTGCTTAAAGGGACGGATATTGTCATTGGCGGCAGTGGCTTGCACCGGATTGAGTGGTCGGTGCCGCGTTTTGAGATTGGGTATTGGGTGCGTACGACGTATGGTGGGCAAGGGTATATTACAGAGGCGGTGGCCGGTATTACGGCGTTTGCTTTTGAGCAGTTGGGCGCGAACCGGGTGGAGATTCGCTGTGATGCGCTGAATGTGCGCAGTGCGGCCGTGCCGCAGCGACTGGGCTTTGTGCATGAGGCTACACTGGTGAATGAAAGTCGCCATCACCTGACCAATGCGCTGCGCGATACGATGATCTTTGCCAAAACTAGCCGGCCCTGATGAAACGATGGGGAGTAGAGATAAACTATAATCAGCCATTGCTAATTCGTTGGCTGATGTGGAGATTTGCCCAGTCAACTATAAGAGGCACGCCCTGGTGGGCCACTTATGGGAAAATGCAGCCCGCCGGTTGAAATGCCACTTTCGTGCCATTGCCGGTATAATCCCCCCATGCCTGATATGCAGCGAACTCCTATCCACATTCTCTTCCTGGTACTGTTCCTATTCGCAGCCATTGGCTGCACGCGGCAAGCAGAAGTCGCGCCCACGTCGGCCGTTACGCCTCTGCCTACCCCGGTTGATTATCTGCCACCCACGTTTACCCCGCCGCAGCCATTTGAGCGCCTCTTTCCCACCTTCCCCGCCGTCACGGTGACACAACGGCCGTTAGACGCCACCAGCACCCCCATTGATTTTGGCGATACGGCCGTTGAAGTCCGCTACACCATTCCCATGCTGGGGCTAGACAGACGCTTGCAAGGCAGCATCAGTAGCCAGATCATTGTCGTAGACGAAAGTACCGGGCAGGCCATCAAACGCAATAACCAGGGTGGCGTTTTACTGCAATTACAGCAAGTATTACGTGAACTGCTGCTGCCCGTAGTCCCAGAAGGATGTGAGGGCTGCGTATTCATTTCCTTTAACCTGCCATACGCCGAATTACAAGAGGAAGGTTGGCTGCGTGATCCCGTCATGCTCGCCAGCCTGGAGAATTACATGGCAGTCAGCCTTGGCCCCCACTTCCCGCCGGGAACGGTAGCCGGCTTGCGGCGCAGCGCCTCCCCGTTTGCTCCGGCTCATTCGGTCGCGCTCACCGCAGACGGCCTGTTATATACCTGGCTGGCAACAGAAAGCGAAGTCAGCCCACCGGTCGCGGCCAACCCCGATTTGCTGGCCGCCCTAAACAATATACCGTTGGCAACCCTCAATGATGAATATGGGGCGGCCTGTTTGGGTTCGTCGGTGGAATCTCTGTTTATTCAACAAGGAGGGCAACGCCACACCATTGGATTGGTATGCCCGGAATATGCATTGCCACTCTCCCTGTTGCCGCTTTATGCCGGGCTGGATGCTGCCCTGGCTGAAAAAATGGCCGGCCGTGAGGAAGTATTGCCCCACCCGCCCACCGATTTTCCGCTAACGGCCGTGCTGGACTATAAACGAGTAGACGGGACGCGACTAACATTGTATGCGGATGGCACGGCCGTGGCCCAAGACAGCGCCGGGCAAACCTTTACCCACACCATCACCTCTACCCAAACCATCAGCCTCACCAATGACATCATTGCCAGCGGGGTGGTACGTACCGGCCTCAATACCTTTCAAGACAATGCCACCACCGTCATCACCAATACCGAAGGCATCACCATGACTGTCACCACTACCCCCAAACCCCCACGTACCCAACTGCTGGTGCGTGGCCCCGGCGGTGTGTACGATGGAGAATGGTTCAATACGGCCGATGTATTAGAGTTAGCCGCGCTCAATACCCTGTTGGATCAACTATTGAACCTGCCCGGCGTACCGGTAGATACTACCACCACGCCATCAGCCGAGACAGGCACACCGGCAGCATCAGGTACCCCACCATCACCAGGTACACCGGCGGTAGATGAAACAGGTACGGCAACGGCAACGGCCGTTACGCCCACCCCGCCGTCTCCCTGACCACCAGACCTGACAGGTTTGGAAAACCTGTCAGGTCTTCAGGATTCACCATGCAAGCACTCTATCTACAATCAGGCCAACTCACTTTACGCTCCGACCAGCCAACACCCACACCGCAGACAGGTGAAGCCCTCATCCGGGTGCGATTAGCCGGTATTTGCACCACCGACCTGGAAATAGTGAAGGGGTATGTGCCCGGTTTTCAGGGTGTATTGGGGCATGAATTTGTAGGTGAGGTTGTCGGCGCACCAGATGAAAGGTGGCACGGCCGTCGCGTTGTCGGTGGCATCAATCTGGGCTGCGGCGTGTGCCCGGTGTGCGTCGGGCAAGGCCCGGAACATTGCCCGCAGCGCCGCGTGTTGGGCATCATCCACAAAGATGGCGTCTTCGCCGATTACGTGACCCTGCCGCTAACCAATTTGCTGGAAGTGCCGCCCGAAATTCCCGATGAAGCGGCCGTGTTCACCGAACCGTTGGCGGCGGCGCTGCGCATTCGGGAACAGGTGGCAGTACGGCCGTCGGCGCAGGTAGCGGTGGTGGGGCCGGGGCGATTAGGGCTGCTGGTGGGGCAGGTGTTGGCGCTGGCGGGCACGGCCGTGACCATGCTCGGCCGTGCGCCGCAATCTCTGGAATTGCCGGCCCAACTTGGCCTGACCACCGGGCTGGTGGCCGATTTTGCCGACGACAGCTTTGACCTTGTGGTGGAAGCGACCGGGAATGAGGCCGGTTTTGCCCAGGCATTGCGATTGGTACGGCCGTTGGGCACACTCATTCTCAAAAGCACCTACGCCGGTGATGCCCGGCTCAACCTGACCAAATTGGTAGTCGCGGAAATCACCGTTGTCGGCTCACGTTGTGGCCCCTTTGCCCCCGCGCTGCGGCTGCTGGCGCAAAACGCCATTAACGTCCAGGCCATGATTGAAGCAGAATATCCTCTGGCTGAAGGGTTGAAAGCAATGGAACACGCGGCCCGGCCAGGGGTGCGCAAGGTGTTGTTACGGCCGTAGCCCGTGAGCCGTAATCCGTGAGCCGTAACCCATAATCGGCTTACGGATTACGGGTTACGAATTACGCCACAAGGAGAGACATGACCACAAACTACCATCTGGAAACATTAGCCGTCCACGCCGGGGTGGAGCCAGACCCCATGACGGGGGCGGTGATGACGCCCATTTACCAGACCTCGACCTATGCGCAGGCGGATGTGGCCGTGCATAAGGGGTATGAGTATTCGCGCACTGATAACCCCACCCGCACGGCGCTGCAAAAGGCATTGGCGGCGCTAGAAGGAGGGCAACATGCCCTGGCTTTTGCTTCCGGCATGGCGGCGATTGATACGATTTTGCGTCTGATTCAGCCCGGTGAGCATGTGCTGAGTGGCAATGATGTGTATGGTGGCACATTCCGCCTGTTTGACAAGGTGCTGGCGGGTTACGGGGTGCAGTTTAGCTTTGTGGATACGACGGACGTGACGGCCGTGCAGTCCGCCATGCAACCGAACACGAAACTTGTCTGGCTGGAAACGCCCACCAACCCGATGCTGCGGCTGACGGACATTGCCGCTATTGCCCAAATTGCCCATGTGGGCGGGGCCTGGTTGGGGGTGGACAATACGTTTGCTTCGCCGGTGCTGCAACGGCCGTTGGCCCTGGGCGCAGATTTTGTGCTTCATTCCACCACCAAGTACATTGGCGGCCATTCGGATGTGGTGGGAGGGGCGGTGGTGCTAAATGACACGGCCGTGTATGAACGGCTGAAATTCCTGCAAAATGCCATCGGCGCGGTGCCAGGGCCGATGGATTGTTTCCTGACGTTGAGAGGGATCAAGACGCTGGCGCTGCGCATGGCCCAACATTGCCACAACGCCCAACAGGTAGCGCACTTTTTAGCGGATCATACGGCCGTGCGCGATGTCATCTACCCCGGCCTGGAAAGCCACCCCCAATATGCACTGGCGCGGCGGCAAATGGCCGGGCCGGGTGGCATGATCTCCTTCATCTTGCATGGCGGCGAAGCGGCGGCGCGGCTGGTGGCGCGAGAAACCAAGCTGTTTACCCTGGCCGAGTCGTTGGGCGGCGTGGAATCGCTGATTGAACTGCCCGCGCCCATGACCCACGCTTCGGTGGCCGACTCACCGCTGGCCGTTGGCCCTGGCCTGGTGCGCATTTCGGTGGGCATTGAACATGCCGCCGACCTGATTGCCGATTTGCAGCAGGCGTTAGGGCGGATATAAAGATGGGTGGCAGGTTGCAAGTAACGCTTACCTGTAACCTGCCACCCATTTAGACCATGCGATACATCAGAGCAATCATCAATCTATTGAAAGAGTCTTTTGCCCGTTGGGGGCAAGACAAGGGACATTTGATGGCGGCGGCGCTGGCGTATTACATGATTTTTGCGCTGGCGCCGCTACTGGTGATTGTCATTGATATTGCCGGGGCGATTTTTGGCGAAGCGGCCGTGCAGGGGCAGTTATTTGCTTCTCTGGAGGAGATCATTGGGCCGGAGACGGCGGCCTTTGTGGCGCTGCTGGTGGAAAATGCTTCCACGGAGGCGGCCGGGCGCATTGTGACGATTGTGGGTGTGGCGCTGCTGTTGTATGGTGCGTCGAATGCCTTTTACCAGTTGAAAATGGCGCTCAACCTCATCTGGCGCATCAGCCCAGAGCCGGAAAATGGCATCATCCATTACCTCAAAACCCGCTCGTTGGCGTTGTTTATGGTGCTGACGCTGGGCTTTTTGTTTGTGCTGGCGTTTGCGTTAATGTTTGCCCTGACGACGTTGGGGGATTATTTGGTGGTCTGGTTGCCGTCGGTGGGGCGGCTGGCGGCATTTTATCAATTTGTGGTGGTGCTGCCGTTGCTGGTGGTGTTGGTGGCGTTGCTGTTCAAGATTTTGCCGGATGCGCATCTGGCGTGGCGGGATGTGTGGTTGGGGGCGGTGGTGACGACCGTCATGTTGTTGGCGGGCATTCAGTTGTTGAGTTTTGTTATTACCCGCTTTTTCAGCAGTTCGGTTTATGGGGCGGCCGGTTCGTTGGTGGTGCTGCTTTATTTTGTTTATTACTCGGCGTGGATGTTGTTTTTTGGGGCGGAGTTTACCTATGTGTATGCCAACAAGTATGGCTCGCAGGTACGGCCGTTTGCCCATGCCACCGTATTTATCCGTGAAGATCGCCGGAGACCACAAGAGCCGGTTTATGCGATGCCCGTTTATACTACGCCACCAACAGACCATCACCTGACCGTGCCTGAAACGCCCACGCGCAAACTGGAAAAACGCACGGCCGTCGGGCTGATCAGTATGGCAGTGGTTTTGCTGCTGGCGTTTTTAATGGGACGATTTTATGGGGAAGATCGTGAAAGACTAAGAGATTAAGAGGCTTTTTTCTTCCCAATCTTCCAGCCTTTCAGCCTCACCCCGCCCGGCTGCTTCTTTCATCAACCCGGCCAATAAATAGTATGCTTCCGTCCAGGAAGCGGCGATGGCAGGCGTCCAGCGCTCACCCAATTGTTGTTCCAGTGTCCAGAATAGAGCTTCGCCAAAGGTGTGGTAATGTTCGGGGCGCACACCATAACCTACATGCCGTTTACCCAGTTGTTTCACGGCCGTGACCATCGTCTCCGGCTCGCTCAACCCATTAACCGCTACTTGCAGCGCCGCCAGGAAACGAACCCCTTGTAGTTCCAGGTCATGGGTGAACAACGGCCGTAACGTGGGGTCAAGAGTGAAGAGCCGGTCGTAGAAGGTGACGGCCGTTGCCATTGGCTCTACCTGAGCCAACGTCTCCTGCACCAGAGCAATTGCGGCAAGGTTCATGGGTTGTCCGAAACAAAATGACCTGACAGGTTTTGCAAACCTGTCAGGTCTACGCCGATTAGTTCGTGTTTAGAGACATGATCAGGTAAACCTGAGACTCGTCCGTGGGGTTTACGTTCCGAATCAGCGTCAGGATTTGATCGCCCTTATTCCAGGAAGCCATTTGAAAGAGTTCATTGCCTGTATTCACCGATTCCAAAATCCCACTGGCCAGGTCACCACCAGGGCCACCCATGCCACTCTCCCAGCCGGCCGAATCCAATTCTCCATCATAAAAGCTCTTCACCTGATCCCAGGTGGTGCCGGACGGGAGGCGATAGGCCATTTGTTCAATGCTGCCTCCTGTGCCTAAATTGGCGCGCAAGCTGGCATCTTGCTCCATGTTGTTCACCAGCGTATCGGCAATGGGGTCCTCGCCAGGTTGCAAGGCCGTGGCGTCGGGATAAGCGGGGATGTCACTGACGGTAGCCGGGTCGCTGCCGCAGGCAGCCAATAACAAAGTGAAGAAGGCTAACAGTACCAATGTGAACTGAACTTTGATTTTCATTTCATGCTCCTTTTTTTGATCCGCGAAGAGCGCAAAGGTTGTCTCTGTGCCTCTGCGGCTCGGCGTCAACCTGTTTGGTGAACGCATGGGTAAGATGTGGGTAGGATAAGGTACGGCCGTCCGGTCTGTGTCCGAAATGCGTCCGGTTTGGCCCAATTGCCCAATTGGTACGCCAGTGTTATGCTTCCATACCAGAATAAAGGAGATGAAAGATTTGTGATTGGGGATTTTGTTGTCTGCCTGATTTCTCATCTTCAATCTCTTATCTTCAATCTCTGATCTCTAATGAATCCAGGAGGAAAAGAACATGAAAGAAAAATTGATCGGCGCCCTGACCATGAATGCAGATACCTACGCTGCCTTGAAGGGTGATGAAAAAGCGACCTTGCAAGCGTTATTAATTGTCATCGTGGCGGCTATTGGTTCGGCCATAGGTGGTGGATTATTGGCCAGCAGCATCCCAACAGGTTTTGGCTCGTTGCTGGTGTGGGCGGTTGTTTCCTGGCTGCTGTGGGCCGGCGCAATATATGTCATTGGCGTGAAGGTGTTCAAAGGTGACGCCAACATGAGCCAGGTTATGCGTGTCCTGGGTTTCGCTTACGCCCCGGCTGCTTTCAACATCTTTTCCTTCATTCCCCTCATGGGCATCGTTATCCAATTTCTGGTGGCTTGTTGGCTGGTGGTCTCCTTCTACTTTGCCACACAAAGCGTCCTGGGACTGAGTGAAGGCGGCAAAGCGGCCGTAACCGTCCTGATTGGCTGGTTTATTTATCTTATTGGGTTAGGGGTGGTGATGAATTTTTTGGGGGCGCTGGCAGGAGTATAGAACTTGTGACCTGTTATCCGTAATCCGTAATCCGATAACGGGTCACGGATTACGGGTCACGCATCACGTCACTTCAACCACCAGCAACGTCATATCATCATATTGCTCGGCGCTGCCCTGGTAAGTTTCCAAATCGGTAAAAATCGCCTGGCAAAACGTGGTTAGCGGCAGGGGAGCATGTTGCTCCACAATGGGGAAGAGTTGGGCAGGGCTGAAGAGACGGCCGTGTGCATCCACCACATCCGTCAGCCCATCCGTGTACAAGATCAGCCGGTCGCCCATTTCTAACGCTAACTCCTCCTCTGATAGCTGCAAATCATCTACCCCTGGAAAACCCAAAAACAGGCCGTTACCACCCAACCGCTGCACCGCCCCCCGGCGCAGCAGCAAGGGGTAATCGTGCCCGGCCCGCGCATACGTCAGGCGGCGGGCAGGCATCTCCACCACGCCGTAAAAAACGGTGACAAACATGCTGCTCTCACCTAATTCCAGCAGCAGGCGGTGGACATTTTGCAGCACACGCGCCGGTGAACGCTCGCGGCGGGCTTCGGCGAAAATGAGGCTGCGCGACAACGCCATGTAGAGCGCAGAGGGCATCCCCTTGTCGGAAACATCGCCAATCACCAGCCCCACCGCATCCGCATCCAGCAAAATCACATCATAAAAGTCGCCGCCGACGTGCCGCGCCGGGCGGTTGAGGGCGGCAAAGCTGTAACCCGGTGTGAGCGGGAAGATGCGGGGCAACATGCTCTCCTGCACCTGCCGCGCCAGGTCTAGCTCCTGTTCCAAACGCTCCTTTTTGACAATTTCGGCCTGGGCCGCTTCCAACTGGTGGATGTGGTCTTGCAGGGTATTGGTCAGTCCAGCGCGTTGGATGGCCAGGGCGGCCTGGTTGGCAAAGGTTTGCAGCAGGGCCACCTTGCC
>CAYXUZ010000219.1:0-9983 GCA_964467705.1 uncultured Ardenticatenaceae bacterium
CCTGGGAAATGCGGCTGGCCTGTTCGCGGGTGATGAACCGCTCCGGTATGCTCAGGCTGGCTTCAACCGCCTCCAGGCGACGGCCGTAATCATCCAGCCGTGCCTCGATTATAATTTGGTTCCGCGCCAGCTTAACCACTGCCAACGCCATCTGGTACGCTTCCACTACATCCGTACTGGCCTGTTGCAGCAGAGTATCAAAATCCGAATCGGTTGTCAGCCGCCCCTCCTGAAACGCTTCGCTTAATACTTTGAAGCACTCTTCCTGATAACGGATGAGCCTATCACGTATTTCTTCTTTGACCCGGCGAGTATCAATCCCGAACAACCATCCGTTCAGGTAGTCAAGCGGCAGGCAAGACATCTCTTGACGGCCGCCAGGTGTATTCATAATGAATATACCTTTTAGCTTCTTCGACAAGACGGGATCGCGATTAATGCGATTAAGCTGGCTCGGCCAGGTAACACCCAGACGATCACAAATTGGCTTGAGCGGAATGTAGACTTGGGGTTCGCCGCCAATCTGCACCAGTACGGCCGTGATTTCATCTTCGTAAAAAATCACGTGCTTTTGTTCAATCGGCTCCAAAGATCTCTCGTTTTTCATAACAAACCTCTCTACCCGCTGGTCATATTCATCGTATCTTCCAGTTTGGGTCTACCCTCTTCGTACACACACCTGGTATCAAAGCCGGTAGGCCACAATCTACCCGCCATAAATTTGCCTGTTGCTGCCTGCCGCCACCGACATGGTCAGGGAGTAACATGATGTTACCCCCTGCGTACTGTGCGGCTCAGGCGCGGAAATGGGCTTCCAGCCGGGGCAGGTCAACCCCGGTTGACGCCAGCGCCACCACACTGTCCAACGGCGGGCTGCCTTTGATGTATAGTTCCGTTTCCAAATCCAGGTCGGGCAGCAAAACCAGGCTGCGGTTGCCCCGCTGTTCCAGAATAATACCTTCGCCTTCCCAGCCGGGGTTTTGCAGCAGATAGACCAGTTTCCAATGGGTATTGGAGAGCCGTTCGGCCAGACGCACACTGCTGATAACGGCATCGGCCGTACCTACCCGTTCCACAATTGCCGCCGCATTCAGCAATGGTTGGCCACGTAGATGGGCGCGCAACTGCTGATGGACAACGAGATCGAGATAGCGGCGTAGGGGGCTGGTGGATTGGGCATAGAGATTTAGCCCCAACCCGGCATGAATACCGGGGGACGTGACCTGCTGGCTGCGCTGTAATCTTTTACGCAGGGCGAGCATGGCCGACGGCCGTGCCGGTTCCCGATCATCCGTATCCGGCGGGTCTTGAATGGTAAATGGCAAGGGGATTTGATGCTGCACGGCATAGCGGGCGACAGCCTCGCCGGCCATCAACATCGCTTCCATCACCAGGGACCGGCTGCGCAGGAAGGGCAACGGCCGTATCACTACCTCCCCCTCCTCCACCCGAATTTTCACCTCCGGCAGGTCAATAAACACCGCCCCATTTTCGCGGCGGCGCGCCTCAAACCGTCGTGCCCAGGCATACATGGTAGCAAATGGCTCTTCGGCCAATCGCGCCTCCACCTGTTCATACGTCAGGCGCGTCACCCGCACCCAACTGGGCACAATTACCAGCCCGGCAATCGCGCCATCGGCGGCCAAATCCAGCCCAAACGAAAGTGCAGGCGATACCTCTGCCAGCCCTAAACCCAATGTTTCGGTGACAATGGGCGGCAGCATGGGCACAGTACCTTCCGGCAGATACAGGTTGGCGGCGCGGGCACAGGCTTCCTCGTCGGCCAGGCTGCCTGGTGCCACCAGAGCCGCCACATCGGCCACATGCACCCATAACCGACTGCCATCCAGACTCAGGGCGTCATCCGGGTCCTGGTTGTCTTCGTCGTCAATAGCAAAGGCGGGCAGGTGGGTGAGGTCGTGGCGGTCTTCGGTGGGTAATTGAGTAATTGGGACATTGGGTAATTGGGTTGGGAGGCCGAGCCGTTGCGGATAGGGGTTGACCATTTTGTCCCAGTAGCCAATTTTGAGGAGGAGAGCGTGGGCCTGTTCGGGCGTTTCCGCCTGGTTGAGGGTACGCAGAATTCTGCTGTTTTCGCGTTGTTTGGTCGCCAGAGCGACGATTTCCTGCAAATAGCCGGTATCATGGGGTTGGTAACGGCCGTCTTGCAACCGCCCTAAAAATTCCTGCCACTGCTGTTCAGCGGCGGCTTTGGCGGTTCGTTCGGTTTGAATTTTGGCTACTACGTCCGGCGTATGCACATCAATGGCTGCCGGGCTGCCGCTTATGTACAGACCGTCAGCCAACTGCTGCCAGATAGCCCAGGACGCCGCTGGAGAAAATTCGTCATAGACCAGTTCTGCCAGTTCCGGCAGACTGGTTGTTTGCCCGGCCAGTAGTTCGCAGGCAGTTTGCAAATCTCCCGGCGGTGTTTGCAGGCGAGAAAGTGCAGGGGTGGGGCCACCATGTAACGGCGTCACATCTTTAGCCCGGACGCTTAGACGGCTACCATCTGGCAGTTCGATGAACAGTTTTTTTCCGGTCTGTACCACACGACCGGGCTGGTTTTTATACACTATCAGGCTGTCAATTTGCAGTTCTTCGTCAGGCATAGGCCCGTTTATATCATCTTCTGGTTGGCGGGCAATTGGGTAGATGGTAGTTTGATAATGAAAGTGGCGCCACTGTCAGGCACACCCTGCGCGGTGATTGACCCATTGTGACGCAGCACAATTTTACGACAAATGGCCAGGCCCATGCCGGCGCCTTCGTATGCATCACGGCCGTGCAGCCGTTGAAAGACGCCAAAAATCCGTTCGCTGTCCTGGGCATCAAACCCAATGCCATTGTCCCTGATGCGAATTTCTAGCCAGTCACGGCCGTTTATGACCACTGACTCTGCCCACACTTCTACCTCTGGCGGCGTCTCTGGGCGGTGAAATTTAAGGGCGTTGCTAATCAGATTTTGAAATAGTTGCCGCATCTGGTTAGCGTCAGCTTCAATGCTGGGTAAGGAGTGGATAGTGACACGGCCGTTTACCCGTTCTATCTGGTCTTCTAGATCGGACAAGACAGAATGGAGGACGGCCGTTAAATCCACCAGTACCACAGGCCGAACCTGCGTCTGCACCCGTGAATAGCCTAATAATCCTTCCATGAGAGATTGCATCCGCGCCGCCGAACGTTCCAGCCGCCGCAAATAATCCAGACCCCGATCATCCAACTGATCCCCATAATGGCGGCGTAGCCGCTCCCCAAATGTCAGAATCTTGCGTAGCGGCTCCTGCAAATCATGGGAAGCCACAAATGCAAACTCTTGCAGTTCTGAATTACTTCGCTCCAACTCCGCCGCGTAAGCCTGTCGCTGCTCGTCGGCTCGTTTACCCTGGATGGCGTTAACAATGATCGATGTCAACAAAGTGAGCATTGTCACCCAAACATCAGGCCATACCATCTCCACACCCACCGGCCCATAAAAACCCAGCGCACCCACCAATTCCCCCTGATAAGACATAGGCACAAACAGCATCGCCCGAAAGCCATACTGGGCCATCCAGGTATTGAGTACAGGCAAATGCTCCACCTCTTCTGGGCAAGAAATGATCAGATTTTCCCCGGCAACAAAACGCATCATGGTCATTTGCAGATCACGCACCGACACATTTTGTACCTGCGCTTTTTGGGAATCGGCCAGATCAGCACACCATTCATGGGTGTTGGTCATCCGCGCCAGACCATCATGAAACATAAAAACCGAACTGCGCACGGCCCCAGCAAATTGGGCCGCTGACCGGAGCGTGTCATCAATTGCAGCATCAACCTGACTGGTAGATAAGTTAATGAATCGGGCCGCTACTTCGGCCACATACTGCTCCATGGTCAAACGCTGGTTGAGCGCCTCTTCCATCTGGCGGCGTTCAGTCATATCCCGATTCAACGCCAACGCACCTACCGGTTCACCGGTTTTGTTGCGAAGTAAAGTCACTTTAGCCCATACATTTAACTGGCGTCCATCACGGCATGTTTGAATGGCTTCTCCCTCATAATACCCTTGCTCCAGGAATATCTGCACCGCTTCCTCATAGGAAACGCCGACTTGAAATTGGGGCACGACTTCAACAATTGACCGCCCTAATACTTCCTCTTCTTCCCAGCCGTACATGATGGCGGCGCCTACATTCCAAACCTTAATATCAAATTGTAAATCTGTAATGACGACGGCATCCCGCATGTTGTCGAGCAACACTTTCTGCTGCTCTAGATTTAATATACTGTTCATAACGATACCCAACCTGGCCTTGCCCTACCGATATTTATTGACTGACGTTACTTGGGCAATTGGTTAATCGGCAAGATTATATCGCTTCATGCGATTGGGCAAAATTACTCATGTTTATCAGATACGGCCTGCCACCAGGCGAATGGGTTATGCCCTACGCCGGGCACGGCCGTTGCGTTACAATATCGCTCCTATGGTAAATCTTTATGACCTGAGTTATGTGGCGTTGGAAAAGCTGCTACAAAGTTGGGGTTTCACCCCTTACCATGCCGGCCGTATCTGGACCTATCTCTACCAGGAACAGGTGGAAACGGTGGCGGCAATGGTCGGCTTGCGTGCGGATTTACAGGCGACATTGGCTACAGAAACGGCCGTACCCCTCCCCCACCCCCGCCTGGACACCCACAGCAACGATGGGTTCACCCGCAAATTCCTGTTGGCGCTGGCTGATGGGCAAACGATAGAAACGGTGTTTATGTGGTTCAAAGGGCGGGCCACCGCCTGCATCAGTACCCAGGTGGGTTGTGCCATGGGCTGCATCTTTTGCGCCACCGGGCAAATGGGCTTCACCCGCCACCTGACCGCCGGAGAAATGGTGGGCCAGGTCTTGTTTGTAGACCGGCTGCTACAAGCTGTTCACAACCAGCGACTACGCAACATCGTCCTGATGGGCATGGGGGAACCGCTGCACAACTATGAAGCGACGATGACGGCCGTAGATATCCTCACCCACCCCAAAGGTCTCGCCATTGCCCCCCGCCACATCACCCTCAGCACCGTCGGTGTGGTTCCGGGCATCATCCGCCTGGCCGACGAAGGGCGGCAGGTGCGGCTGGCCGTCAGCCTGCATGGCGCAACCGATACCGAGCGGCAGGCGTTGGTACCGCCGGCCCGCCGCTGGCCGCTGGCCGAACTGCTGGACGCCTGCCGCTACTACACCCAAAAAAGAAAACGTCATATCTTCTTCGAGTGGACTCTAATCGAAGGCAAAAATGATTCGCCAGACCAGGCACATACGCTGGCACAGCTTCTGCAAACAATCCCCGCCCATGTCAACCTGATCCCCCTGAACCCCACGCCGGGTTATGAGGGGCTGCCCACGGCACGGCCGTCGGTCAAACAGTTCCAGGCCATCCTCACCACCTACGGCATCCCCAGCACTGTCCGCCAGCGCCGGGGTATAGACATCGCCGCCGGTTGTGGGCAGCTAAAAGTGGCAGACGCTCAGGCAGCAGGTGTCAAGTGAATGTCTAATCACCTGACACCTGCCGCCCTTTTCGTATTGCCTTAAAACTGGGTATACTAACCATGTCCATTACTGGTGGCGCGTATTAATCATCCCAGGCCATCAGATTGGCAGGCATAAAAAACATGGAAGAATCTACTCTGACTGGAAAAACCATTGGCAAATACCACATTGAAGAACGGTTGGGTCGTGGTGGTATGGCCGAGGTATATAAAGGGTACCAGGAAAGCCTGGATCGCTACGTTGCCATCAAGATCATGCATACCTTCCTCAGTGCTGAGGATGATTTTTTGCAGCGTTTCAAACGAGAAGCGCGGGCTATGGCCGCGCTGGGCCACCCCAATATCGTCCGCGTTTTTGACTTTGACACCTATGGCCAGGACAGCTACTACCTGGTGATGGAGTTCATTGACGGGGGGACGCTGAAACAAAAGCTGGAAGAAATGGCCGCCGCCGGTGAAAAATTCCCCCTGGACCAATCGGTCAAAATGATGGCGGATATCGCCGATGCCCTGGCGTATGCCCACCGTCGCGGCATGGTACACCGCGACATTAAACCGGCCAACATCATGCTGCGGAAAGATACCGGTCAGGCGGTGCTGACCGATTTTGGCATTGTCAAGCTGATGGGCAGCCAGACGATGGCTTATACCGCCACCGGGGCACTCATCGGCACGCCTTCTTACATGTCGCCGGAGCAGGCATTGGGCAAGCCGGGTGACGAGCGAGTAGATATTTACTCGCTTGGCGTCTTGCTCTTTCAGTTGGTAACAAACCAACTGCCGTTTGCGGCTGATACACCGCTGGCGGTGGTGATGAAACATGTAAATGAGCCGATACCACAGCCGGTCACGTTTAACCCGGATATTCCTCTGGATTTGCAGAATGTGATCATCAAAGCATTGGCGAAAAACCCGGATGACCGTTTTCAGACGGCAGCAGAAATGGCGGCGGCGTTACGGGCAATCAATTGGTCTGGTGAGCGGGCCACAACGGCCGTGACTCCTCTGGTTGGCGCTACGGCCGTGATCCCTCCTTCAGATTTCACGGCCCCCGGTATGACGATTGCCGCCCAAACGGCCGTCGGCGCATCCCAAACCTCTACCGTTGTGCATACCCCGGCCGAGCAAACGGCTGTAGGTGCTACTGTCGTCTCACCAGCGGAAACGGCCGTAACTACTCCTCCCGCCCGCAAAATTCCCACCTGGGCCTATGCAATAATCGGCGTGGTACTACTGCTGCTCATCGGCGGTGGGCTGTTTGCCAGCGGCGCGTTTGGCGGTAATGAAGATGGGAATGTGACGCCGGTCCCCATTGTCGCCAATGAAGCCAGCAACACCCCCACCGCCCCTCCCGCAGATACAGAAACGCCGCCAACGACCGCCACTCCCAACCAGGTAGCCACCCAGTTGGCAGAACTGTCAGTCGCCCTCACAGCCGCCGCCGCGACTGACACCCCCACCCTGACCCCAACGGCTTCTCACACGCCGGCCGCTTCAGCCACCGCTTCACCGACCACAGATGCTACTGCTGCCTTCCTGGCCACCTGTGAACCATCGGTGCGGTTGGTATCTGCCAGCCGGGGCAATACCACGTCAAACGGGGTCTTTTCCAACAGCGGGTTTACGGCACAGTGGGTGCTGGAAAATGATGGTGACTGCCCCTGGCCGGCCGACCTGGTTTGGGCTTATGTAGAGGGGGAAGAGTTTGCGTATGAGGGGGAACCAATTGCGGTGGGCACGGCCGTTGCTCCCGGCGAGCGCACCACAATTACGGCCGACTTCACATCTCCTACCGCCACCGGCCCTTACGAAAGTACCTGGCAGTTGCAAGATAACAACGGTGATCCCGTTGGCGCCCCATTGACTTTCACTTTTGTCGTGGTACCACGCCAGACGCCCACGCCACCCGCTTCACCTACTTCAGCAGCGCCCACCGCCACCCCCTCGCCCACGCCCGGCGCCGGCGTCGCCAACTACATCTTCACCGTTGAATCCTGTGATTACCCCGGCAACGGCCCAGACTGGCGCTGCCAGATCACAATCTATCCTTATCTGGATGGCGGCAGCGGCGGCCAATTTACCGTATTCGTCTTTGATTTGCCCGGTGGACAGGCGGCCGAATATCGTGGCCCTGGCCCATTCACCCACTTTACTCAGGCGCGACGCTGTGCGGCTTATAACCACGAAATTCGGGTCATTGAAGACACCACCGCCACCCAAAAATCAGGCCAGATTTATATTGACCCCAACAACCACTTCCCCGGTGGTTGTACTCTGCCGTAAAGAGGCAATTGAGTAATGGGGAAATGATTTCCCCATTACTCAATTGCCCACTGTTTCTATTCTTCCCTGTGTATAGCTCTGCGTCCGGGGCAGCCAAAACACCACATTCCCCAACATCGCCAATAGCCAGATTATTGCTTCCGAAAATGAGTGTTTCTATATTTTCCCCTATGAACAGCCAATATATTGACAATAGTTGTACAATATAAGTGCAGCACAAATTGTTTGTATAAATTTTAAACCAGGAAATAACAATGACACTCACTAATCCCACCGAATCCTTATCGGCAATGCGAGGAGGAAGAACAAACAGTAGCAGCTGGGGGAAATTAGCGGTAATTATCGCAACGGCCGTGCTCCTGTTCGCTATCATAGGCCTGGCAACCTGGGCAAATGACACCGCCGCCCCCATGCCAGAAGCCATCGCCGCGCTTTCGTCTGATGCCCAGGTAACGGTAACAGAGGACAACTGGATCACTTTTGCACCCACCGCCAGCCAACCAGAAACCGGCCTGATCATTTACCCCGGCGGCCGTGTTGACCCCCGCGCTTATGCACCGGTCGCCCACACCATCGCCAGCCAGGGCTACCTGGTCGTGATCGTACCCATGCCACTCAATCTGGCCTTTTTTGATGCCAACGCTGCCTCTGACGTTATCGCCGCTAACCAACACATCCAACAATGGGCTATTGCCGGGCACTCGCTTGGTGGGGCAATGGCAGCCCAATATGCTCATAACCAGCCCACTCTGGTAGACGGCCTGGCGCTCTGGGCGGCGTACCCCGCCCAAAACAGTGATTTGTCCGCCAATGATCTGGATGTTGTTTCGGTTTATGGAACTGAAGATGGGCTGGCTTCTGTAACAGATGTTGAGAATGCGCGAAATTTGCTACCCCCTGATGTACAATGGTGGCCGATTACAGGTGGCAATCATGCCCAGTTTGGCTGGTATGGCGAGCAGGCTGGTGATAACCCGGCTGCGATTGATCGCCTGACACAACAAGCCCTGATGATAGAAGCCACCCTGAATCTGCTGAACAATTTGAAACCAGAGTAAGAAACAGGGCACATACAAACTCTACTTACTACCCACCTGATGAAGCTGCACTGGACCATCCTCTGACCATTCAGATGTTTTTGCAACTGCTAAGGAGAATGATTAAAGATGAACAAGACCATAAAAAATAATGGGCACACGCCTGCACTGAGCGGCGACTATCGGTCGCCTGCCGAAGTGGCCGTACTCAACGGCAACGGCTTCCACAAAAATGGCAATGGCAACCTTAACGGCCTACTCATGGTTCCCGAAATTGACACGCTGGTCACCGACCAGCGCCGTGTCAAAGATTTGCAAAAGGTGTACGATACCGAATTCAAACCAACGGCGGCCTATAAAACAACCATGCCGGATATGCAAAACACCAGTGAAAACAAGGGCACGGCCGTGACCATCCAACACGTCGGCATCCACAACTTTAAAGTGCCTATGCGCGTCATGACCCGCGACGGCGGCTCACAGCAAGTTCATTGTTCCATCACCGGCACCGTCTCTCTGGATGCCTACAAGAAGGGGATCAACATGAGTCGCATCATCCGCACCTTCTACGAATATGACGAGAGCGAATTGACCCCACAAACATTGCAAAACGTCGTTGCCAGCTACCTGGAAAACCTGGAAAGCTCCTCCGCCCGCATCGCCATCGCTTTTGACTATCCCCTGCTGCAAGAGAGTCTGCGCAGCGGGTTGGCAGGCTACCAATACTATCCGGTGGTGCTGGAAACCATTGTCACCCCTGATCATGGCCTGCGTCAGTTCATCCATCTGGATTTTGTCTACTCCTCTGCCTGCCCGTGCAGTTACGAACTGAGCGTTCATGCCAACCTGACGCGCGGCGTAGCCGCCGTGCCCCACAGTCAGCGCTCTGTCGCCAAAATCTCGGTGGAATATAATGACGGCTTCTGGATTGAAGACATGGTAGACATTGCCCGCGAAGCATTGCAAACGGAAACCCAGGTAATGGTGAAGCGGGAGGATGAACAGGCCTTTGCCGAACTGAACGCCGCCAATCTGAAATTTGTGGAAGACGCGGTGCGCCTGCTGTATGAGGGGTTGGATGGCGACGGCCGTATCGCCGATTTCCGCATCTTCGCCTCCCACAAAGAATCATTGCA
>CAYXUZ010000220.1:0-8436 GCA_964467705.1 uncultured Ardenticatenaceae bacterium
GGAGTATTCTCCTCATACGTCACCGTTAGGGTCATAGGCATGATGGTCTGAGTGATTGGTATACCCGTTTGTACAGCTTCCAAAATGAAAAAGCGATTGACGCCAGCAAGGTCTCCAGTGGTTAATTGGGTGAGTTGCGTGTAAGTAACAACGGCCGTACTCGTGAACGCGCCCGCCGGAAACTCTATTTCTACCTGACCATCATACGATACCAGATTACCACCCCCTGGCGGGATCGTGGCGGGGAAGGTACACCAAATCCCAGAATCTGCTAGTGTGACCAAACCGGCCAGCCAAGCGGTCATATCAGGACCATCTGGTATACACACACTTGTATTGTCAAAATAGAAAGTTAAAAGCTCATCCAAGGTGACAAATGAATTGGGTATAGGGCCTATGAGCAAGGGGTTGTTTCGCAGATCAAGTGAGTGCAAATTGCTCAGGTTGCCTATCTCAGATGGCAAAACATCGGTAAACTGGTTGTTGTTTAAATTTAGGCTAAACAGAGTGGATAAATTTCCCAAAGAAGCAGGCAGCGTACCCCCCAACTGATTGTGGCTCAAATTAAGGAAATGCAAATTACTCAACATGCCCAATTCTACAGGCACCGTACCAGTTAACCAATTGTCGTTCAAAATCAAGTGGGTAAGGCTTGTCAGATCACCCAATTCCGCAGGAATCGGGCCTTGTAGCTGGTTAGAACTAATGTCTAAAACTTGCAGGTTGGTTAAGTTGCCAAATGTATTAGGCAGCGAACCACCAAACTCATTGTTGTATAGATAGAGACCATTCAGGTTTGTCATATTACCCAGTTCAGGCGGGAGGCTTCCACTCAGTTGATTGTCTGTCAACGCCAACAGTTCCAAATTTGTCAGATTTCCCAGAGCTGCCGGCAGAGAGCCACTTAGTCTGTTTCCCGTCAGGTTTAATTCTTGCAGGTATGTCAGATTTCCCAATTCATCAGGAATGGACCCCCTAAAATCACCACTCAACCTCATTGTGTGTAAGCTGGTTAAATTGCCTAACTCTGACGGGATAGTGCCTGTTAAAAAGTATGACGTCAGCGATAGATCAGTCAGATAAGAAAGGTTGCCCAACTCAGGCGGAATAACGCCTTCCATATACATTGGGCTTAACTCCAGCCCTGTCACGTGCCCGGCGGTGCAAGATACACCAGACCAGGTACAAGGCTGGTTATTTGTCAACCAATTGTTTATTAGCGGATAAAGCTCCCAGGATTCGCCGTTGGTGCTGTTATAAAAAGCTACCAAGGCATCACATTCGGAAGTGGGAATCTCGGTCACATCCTGACAGTTAAACTCAGTTGTTTGCGCCAGACTGATACCAACACTGCCCAGAGCGATCATAATTAACAAGCTGGTGATCCACTTTTTGTTGTTCATGCTTTTTTTACCTCCTAATGGTTGAAGTTTTTAAGCCAAAGAATCTTGAAACGACCTGATATGACTATCCTGACTGTGCCAACCGATTTTAACGCACTAATTCTCGACTGCATTACGGCCGTACATGCACCACAATAAACCGACAACTTACCTACAGACGACTGCTCAAGTCAATAACAGCTTGCCTGAGCCGCGCCACCTCAACCGCATCTACGCGCCCATTCCGCAGCACCCTGGAGTAGGCGTGAATCGCCAGCCTCTCCACAGGCAATTTTGCCAGCAACAGGGGCACATTGCCAGCATGCAAACCGCCGCCAATCACCATTTCCAACTGATCCTTTGCTTGCTGAATGAGCCTGTTCAATTGAACCACGCCGTGCAAAGCGGACAGGGAACTGCCCCAGGGTGTACCGCTGGTAAGCACCCGATCTACACCCATGTCCATGAGCTGCGCCAATGCCTCCATCTGGTTGGCTACGGCGTCAAATGCCCGGTGACAGGTCACAATTAGACCCAGGCTATGTGCCGTTTCGGTTAACTGGCGCATCTCCTTCACTGCCAGAACTTGCCCATCCAGCAGACCAATTACCACGCCGTTTGCGCCAGTGGCTACGGCCGTCTCCATCTGCCGCCTCATCTCTGTCACTTCATCCGGCGTGTAACAAAAATCACCAGCACGTGGCCGGATCATCACCATCAGTCCTGGCCGATCCCCAAAAGCCGCCCGCGCTGCCATGATGTGTTCCCGGCCAGGTGTCAGGCCATCCAATTCCATCTGGCTGCACAATTCCACCGTGTCCGCCCCGCCCCGGTAGGCCGCGGCCACATCTTGCTGCACGGCCGTGACCGTTGCACAATTGACACAAATTTCTACCCGAACGCGCATTACTGTTCACCCGGAAAACGGCCGTATTCCTTTACATACGCCACAATCCCACCCGCCGCCACAATCTCCTGAGCAAAATCCGGCAAGGGAGGCAGGTCTATGGTCAGGTCGGGGGAGAGGATACGGCCGTTCGCCAAATCCAGCGCCACCTCATCCCCATCTGCCAACAACATCACGGCATTCGGAGCGGTGAATACCGGTATTCCCAAATTGATCGCATTGCGGAAAAAGATACGGGCAAAACTGGGGGCAATAATCGCCCCAATCTCCCGCCGCCGCAGCGCCTCCGGCGCATACTCCCGCGACGAGCCACAGCCAAAGTTAGGCCCGGCCACGATGATGTCACCCGGCTTTGCTTCCCGCGCAAAATCCGACCGTGCCTCCACAAAGGCAAAATCCTTCACATCCTGCCCCTCTTTCAACATAAACGGCGCGTACCGCCCCGGCACAATCTGATCCGTATCCACATCCGCGCCAAATTTCCACACTCTCGCTTCATAATTCATAATTCATAAATCCTAATTCTCTTGGGTCCGTAATCACTCCCGTCACGGCCGTCGCCGCCGCCACCGCCGCACTTGCCAGATAAATTTTGGAGGTGGGGTGCCCCATCCGCCCCTTAAAATTGCGATTGCCCGTCGAAAGACAAATATCCCCTTCGCCGAGTGTACCCTGGTGCCGCCCCATGCAGGGGCCGCAGCCCGGTGTGGTCAGCGTCGCCCCTGCTTCCAACAGCGTATTCAGCGTGTCATCGGCAATGGCCCGCTGCAATTCCCAGCGGCTGGCCGGGCTGAGGACCAGGCGTATCCCCGGAGCCAGCCGCCGCCCGCGCAGAATATCGGCGGCGTCGCGCATATCTTCGTAACGGCCGTTGGTACACGTCCCCAAAAAGATGACATCCACCTTTGTCCCGGCCACCGCGCCCACGTCCACCACATCATCCACCGCGTGGGGGATCGCCACCTGCGGCTCTAACGCCTCCAGGTCAATGGTGACGGTCTGGGCATAGGCCGCATCGGGATCAACATGTAACCAATCCGGCACATCCCAATCATCCGCGGCTGCACCCGTTGGTGGGAAAATACCCACCTTCGCCCCCAACTCTATCGCCATGCTGCTGATCGTCTGGCGGCCCGGCAGCGGCAACCACTCCAACCCGTGATACTCAATCGCCATGTAGGTAGCCCCGGCAATGGTCAATTCGCGGCCCAATTTGAGGGCGAAATCTTTGGCGTCAACACCGGGGCGGAAACGGCCGTTGCTGATGATGCGCAGCGTTTCCGGTACACGCAGCCACGTCTTGCCCGTGGCCCACACCAGCGCCACATCGGTAGACCCCATGCCCGTGCCAAACGCCGCCACCGCGCCATAACTGGTGGAGTGCGAATCTGACCCCACCACCACCATGCCCGGTCGGGCAATCCTCTCTTCCACCAACACCTGATGGCAAATGCCGCGCCCCACCTCAAACAGGCGAATCCCTTGCTCTTGAGCAAACCGGCGCACCAGATTCTGGTTATCGGCCACACCAACGGTGGAAGCAGGGGCTACATGATCCAGCACCAACACCACCTGCGCCGGGTTATGCACACCGCTCACACCCAACCGCTCCTGCATCACCTTGATGATGCCCGGTGAGAGCGAATCATGCCCCATCGCCACATCCGGTTCCACGACCACCAGGTCACCCGGCTGCACTCGCCGCCCGGCTTTGTTTGACAAAATCTGCTCGCTTAACGTCTGTCCCACTTTTCCTCCGTAATCGGTAATCCGTAACCCGTAATCCGTTATCGGTTGACAGACAACGGATTACGGGTTACGGATAACGGCTTAGATTTTCAACACAGTGTCCCCCGTTTCTACCACGCCCGGTTCAACCACCTTCACGTACATGCCGCGCAGGCGTAGGGCTTTGCCGGTTTCGGAATTGGCGAATTTGACGGCGTCCATACCAAAGCGGTGGGTGAATTTAGCGCAGCCGGTATGGGGCACGGCCGTCACTTCCACCACGGCCGTACCCAATTGCAACCGCTGCCCCACGGGCAGGTTTTCCACGCCCAAATCCATATCCACAATCAACTGGTCGCCCGCCAGCGGCCACCGTTCCCGGTCATTGTCCGCTACCAGATTCAGGAAACGGCCGTTCATCAACGTCAGTTGCATCTCCGGGTGTGCCGACCCATCGTCCGTCCGTTTGCTGCCACGCGGCCGCCAGTTATCCCCCACCAGCCCCTCCGCCACCGTCAATTCACCCTGTGCCAGCACCAACCGCTCGCCATCGGACGGCCGGGCCACAATCATCTGCACCACCCCGCCATCAGTTGGCGAATCCTGCACCGGCCCCAGCCCTGCTTCCAATTCAGCCATATTCAAATTTTTGGTCATCGTTTACTCCTTTAATGAATGAGATTGGGAGATTGAGAGACTGGGAGACTGACAATCTCACAGTCTCTCAGTCTCCAAATCTTCCCCGTTATGCGCCGCTTGATACAACAAGGAGTCTACATCGTCAAGGGTGAGACGGCCGTGATCCGCCATCGTTTTGATTTCATTCGTCAAATACTTAAGCTGGTCATCGTCCAAACATAGCCCTAACTGCTCCGCCCGCCCCTTCACCGCATTCCAGCCCGTCAGCCGGTGGGCCACGTGAATATAGCGCGTCAGCCCAAAATCCTCCGGCCGCAAAATCTCATATGTCGCCGGATTATTCAGCACCGCTTTGGCATGAATCCCTGCTTTATGCGTAAAGCTGGCAAAACCGGTGATGGTGTTGTTGAAGGGAATGTCCACCCGCACCAGCCGCGCCACCAGACTGTCCAGATTGCGTATCAGCGGCAGGTGATACTTCTGCACCAGCGCCGGATCGGTGGCATAGAGCCGGGCAATCAGGCCACCTAACGGCGTAATGCCATTGCGCTCGCCGATGCCCAAGATGCTGGTGTCAATGTGCGTGGCTCCCGCTTCCAGCGCCGCATACGCATTGGCAATGGCGCAGCCCGCATCGTTGTGCCCATGAAACTCAATATCGCAGGTCAACTCCCGGCGCAGGCGGGCCACCAGCTCATAAATCTGGCGGGGTGTGCCCACCCCCACCGTGTCGGCAATACCCACGCGATGCACGCCCAGTGCACACACCGCCCGGTAGATACGCACAACGTCCTCCACATCACTGCGCAGGCTATCTTCCGTGCTAAAGCGCGTTTCCACTCCCTGACTGAGCAGATAGGCTACGACTTCCTGCGCCAAATCAAGAATCTGGTCAATGGTACGGCCGTGACTAAACTCCCTTAAATACGACGAGGTGCCAATCACCACATCCACCCCCGCCACCCCCGTATCCACCGCCTTTTTGGCGTCTTCCAGATTACAGCGCGTGTGCGTCAGAATTTTGGCGTTCAGCCCCAACCGGGCAATGGTCACACAATCCTGGTAACTCTCCGGCGAGGCCAGCGGCGAGGTCAATTCCAGATACTCCACGCCAAACGTATCCAGCAGCGTGGCAATCTGAATCTTCTCGGCCGTGCTGAAAAAGGCATTCACAAACTGCTCCCCTTCCCGCAAAGTTGACTCAATAATGGCAAACTTTTCCAAACTCATCACACCTTCCCTCTCTTATTGAAAACAAAACCATCACCCGTTTGGGCTAGACATTCGATTTCTTGGAGGAATCGGATGTCTGGCAGCTCAATTGACACGCCCTCCACTTCACCGATATACTCCTCACCTGATAATGAACATGCAAAATTCTTCCCTTAAATCCCAGACTGACTGGGAGCGCCTTGAGAAGATGTCTGATGAAGATATAGACCTTTCCGATATTCCTGAACTGACCGAAGAAGATTTCAAACGAGCCAAACCGCTTGCCCAACACTTCGCAGAACGTGGCATCAAAATTGATCCCTCTGAACCTATCATCGTGACCGAATACCACGAAGATGGCACGGCCGTAAGACATGAGTTGCCTCCACCAATGAACAAAAATGATGAACTGAAGGACACCCATCCAGAATATGATTTTTCCGGTGGCGTTCGTGGCAAACATTTCCGGGAAATGCACCAGGGTTATCGGGTCACTATTCATGACGAAGATGGTTCTGTGACCTTCAAAGAGTATGCACCGGATGAGGGTTGGGTTGCCCTTGATCCCGATGTGCGTCGGTATTTCCCGGATTCCGAATCGGTCAACCGTACCTTACGCTCACTCATTGCCTTGATACCGGACCAGACAACATAAAAACAGAATGGCCTTAGCTTCCTCCATAACCGATCTCATCACATTTACTATCGCGGTTACGTTCGGCCTCGTTTTCTTTGGTACTCTCATCTGGTTAATGGCCTATCGGCCGCAAGCCATCGCCAGTCTATTTGAGAATTTGAAAGAAAATCCATTGGTCTTTTGGACAAAATCGGAAGGTGCAGATGGGATGATGGTATTGATGATTTTTGTCCTTTTTCTTGCGTTCCTGTGCGGGTCTTGTTGTGCCGTTTACAATTGGATATTAGTGCTATCGTCTTAATTGTGGTTTTCCTGAAGGTATGGTTGCTTATAAATCAATCCCCTTCCACTAACACGTTTGTGATGACTTCCACTACCTGATCAATCTCCTCTTTAGCTATCACCAGCGGCGGCGTCAGGCGCAGGACGGTGGAACCGGCCGTGAGCGCCAACACACCCCGTTCCATCAGCCCACGCACCACCTCCATCGCCCGGATTTTCAATTCCACACCGACCAGCAAACCCAACCCGCGCACTTCCCGAATGAGCGGTGAGGGAATAGCCCGTAATTGGGCCATCAGGTGCGCACCCATTTCGGCCGCACGGCCGTACAACTCCTCTTCCTCCATCACATCCAGCACCGCATGGGCGGCTGCGCAGGCCAGCGGATTTCCGCCAAAGGTGGAGCCATGCACACCTGGCGTCAGATTTTGCACCCGCCCGCCAATGCCCACCGCACCCATGGGCAGGCCGCCGGCCATCGCCTTGCCCAGGCAAATCAGGTCAGGCACAATGCCCACCTGCTCGCAGGCAAACAGCGTTCCAGTACGGCCGTACCCCGTCTGCACCTCATCCACAATCAACAATGCCCCTCGTTCATCACACAGTCGCCGCGCTGCCTGGAAAAAGGCCGGTTCTGCCAGACGCACACCCCCTTCGCCCTGCACAATTTCCAGGATGACGGCGGCGGTTTGTTCGCTCGCGGCCGTGTCCAACCGGGCCGCATTACCAAAGGGCACATGGCAAAAACCGGGCACGAGCGGCTGGAACGGCTCCCGGTAATCTGCTTTGTGCGTGGCGGAAAGGGAACCAAAGGTACGGCCGTGAAACCCGCGCATCATCGCCACCACCTCCACCCGCCCCGTACTCAGCCGGGCAAATTTCAGCGCCGCCTCCACCGCCTCCGTGCCCGAATTGCACAGGAAAACCCGGTTCAAATCGCCGGGCAAAATAGCCGCCAACCGCGCCATAAACCGCGCCCGCTCGTTGTTGTAAAACATCTCCTGGCAGGTGATGAGCGTCTGCACCTGCCGGGCAATGGCCGCCGCCACCGCCGGATGGCAATGCCCCACACTGGCCACGGCCGTACCCGCCGCACAATCAATGTAGGCACGGCCGTCCCCATCCCAAACCGTCGCCCCCCGCCCGCGCGCAAGGACGATCTCTCGTTTGCCGTAGACGCCTGAGGTGAATTTGTTTTCGAGTGTGATTGTGTCCATTTTCTGTTTAGTAAGCAGTGAGCAGTAAACAGTGAGCAGTGGGCAGAAGTTACTGCTCACTGCTTACCGCTCACTGCCCACTGATCACCGTCCCTACTCCGTCCAACGCCCGCAACACCGGCCGTTCCCCCCGCGCATCACCCAGGATGACGCGGCGGACGCCGCCCTGTAATGCTTCCTGTGCGCCGAGCAGTTTGATGCGCATCCGCCCCTGGGCACAGGTTTGGGCGATTGCCTCAATTTCACCCGTCGCCAGTTGCCGGATGAGCGAATTTTCATCGGGAAATTGGCGCAGCAGACCGGGCACGTTGGAGAGAATGAGCAGTTCGGCCGCGCCCAGGGCGACGGCCGTCGCCGCCGCCGCCCGGTCGCCATCCACATTCATCGCCTCGCCGTCATAACTGATGGCCGGGGGAGTCAGCACGGGCACAA
>CAYXUZ010000220.1:8446-9932 GCA_964467705.1 uncultured Ardenticatenaceae bacterium
CGTCAGATTGTCGCGGATGAGGCGGGTACGGCCGTTTTCCACCACTTTGAGTACCGGTTTGCGTGTGCCCTGCCAGAGACGGCCGTCCAGCCCACTCAGCCCCACCGCATTCACCCTCCGCCGCTGCAACCGCTCCACGATGTTTTTGTTCACCTGCCCGCAGTACACCATCTCAAAAATCTCTAGCGTCGCCCGGTCAGTCAGGCGGCTGGTATAACCGGACGGCGAGGTGACAAACTGCGGCGGATGGCCCAACGCGGCCGCTACCTGATTCGTCAGGTGCGAGCCGCCATGCACCAGCACCACCCGCTGCCCCTCACGCACCAATTGCGCCACATCCCCACACACCGCCTCATAATCAATCCCCTCACTGCCACCCACTTTGATCACAATCATGTCACATCTCCTCCTTCATAATTCATAATTCATAATTTACACCGGATGTAGCCCGGTGAACTCCAGCCCCGTCCGTTCCGGCCAACCCATCATCACATTCAGACATTGCACGGCCGTGCCCGCCGCCCCTTTCATCAAATTATCCAGCGCACTGATCACCACCAGCCGCCGGGTTTGGGGGTCGAGGGCAAAACCAATGTCGCACCAGTTCGTGCCCGCCAGGATTTTAGGTTCCGGGTAGCGGTAAATCCCTTTGTGCTCATTCACCAGCCGGATAAACGGCTCCTCGCCATACGCTTCCCGATATAACTGCCAGACCGCTTTCTCGTCCACGTCCCGGTTCAAAAAGACGTGCGCCGTACACAAAACACCGCGCACCAGTTCGACGGCCGTCACCGAAAAATGCAGTTCCAGCGCCCCCAAAGCCTGCAAAACTTCTGCCTGATGCCGATGCCCCGTCGGCGCAAAGGAACGCACCGCCCCGCTCCGCTCCGGGTGATGGCTGGCCGCGCTGACACTGTTTCCGCCCTCCGATGACCCCACTTTCAGGTCAACCACGGCCCGCTCGATCCAGCCCGCCTGCGCCAACGGCGCCAGCGCCAGATTCACGGCCGTCGCATTACACCCCACCCCACTCACATACCGCGCCCCCCGCAGCTGCTCCCGGTGCAGTTCCGGCAACCCATACACAAAATCCGCCAGCCAGCCCGGATGGGGATGCGGCTGCCCATACCACTGCTCGTACACGGTCGTATCCCGCAGCCGAAAATCAGCCGACAGGTCAATGATGCGTTCGGCGATAGCGGCAAACTGTTCAATCTGGGCGGCGGCACGGCCGTGTGGTAGCGCCAGAAACAGCACATCACACGGCTGCAACTCCTCCACCGTGCAGAACTGCAACCGCGTGGTACCGCGCAGGTTGGGATGAACCCCATGCACATACCGCCCTGCCTGCTGCTGCGACGTCACCTGCGCCACCGCCACCTGCGGATGCGCCAACAGCAGCCGCAGCAATTCCCCCCCCACGTAGCCGGAACCACCGACGATGCTTGCTCGTATCATTGTCCTTCTCCCGTGCTTGATCAGTAAG
>CAYXUZ010000221.1:0-9780 GCA_964467705.1 uncultured Ardenticatenaceae bacterium
TCGTCTAGCATGGGCAGCATCATGTCCAGCCCTTCAATGGAGAAGCGGGTTTTGCCGGGGTAGACGCGCTGCAAAAATTGTTCAAAGGTTTCCACCTGGGTGAGGCGTTGTAGGAGTGTACGGCCGTCGAGCGGTGTGTGCGGTGGGGCAAAACGGCCGCTTTCGGCCATCTCGCGCAGCCAGCGACGTTCTTCGTGGTCGCGCAGATGGTCGTAGTCGTAGCCAACTGTGCCCGCATAAACGCGGCGCAGCGCTTCAATCGCCTCCAGCGCATGGGCACAATCGGCCGCCGCCGGGCCGCCAATGAGACTGGCGGGCAACTGGCGCAAGTCTTCGGCCGTCAGGCCATAATAGTCCAGCGCCAGCGATGGTTCGCCGGGTGGTTCTGTGCCTAAGGGGTCTAACTGCGCCGCCAGGTGCCCAAATTCGCGGATGGCCTGGGCCAGGTTGACCGCCCCCATGATTTTTTCGGTGGGAATGGACACGCCTGCACTGAGCGCAGTCGAAGTGGCCGTGTCCATTCCCACTTTTCCATTCTCGCCAGCGATGATCTGCCGGATTTGGGCGGCGTTTTGTTGGAAAAAGGTTTGGGTTGATTTGTCCAGCGAGGCCGGATTTTGCTCATATTGGGCAAACAGGTCTAACAAATAGGCCGCATTCGGCCCATGAAATTCACGCCATACATCCATAGAAATCCTCAGCGGGGAGTGGGTGGATTATCTAGCCTGGTTCAATTTACTTAACTACCTACCTGTCATTCCGAGCGAAGTCTGCGGAGTGAGGAATCCTTCTTCTGTAAAAGTGGGGGGGATTCCTCCTCGAAGACTCGTCGGAATGACAAGCGAAGGGAAGGTGATTTTGTTAACACGGTATTGAACCAATCTGGATAGTTATCCCGCTCGCTTGATTTTATCATGGGGCTGGTGGTTTGCACTCTTATTAACGAAGCACGAATTCCTCCGTGCCTCCACTCTGCTCATTAAACAACATCCCAACAAGCTCTTAACAAGTTCTGAACAGGCGGTGGCTATGCTGATGACCATTACTGGAAAGCCACAATGGTGGCGAAAAATTGTCAAAAGGAGACAAAACAATGTTAATGCAGAATCGAATTGGTTATATGATGGTGGGTGGGCTGTTGGCGTTGACCCTGGCCTTTGGTGGGCTGGCGGCCTTTGCCCAGACGGATGATGGCGCGGACGAACCGGCGGCGGAACCGACCGAAACGCCGACACAAGAGGACGAGACGGCCGTGCAGACAGCGCCGGTTGTGCCCGATGGGTTGTGGGGTGGTCACGGCCGTCCTGGATTCGGTGCAAAGGGTGACAACCAGGAAGCGCTGGCCGCCGCACTGGGCATCACCGTCGAGGAACTGGAAGCGGCGCAGACGGTCGTCCGCACCGCGCAGATTGAGCAGGCGGTCGCCGATGGTCTGTTGACCCAGGAACAGGCCGACCAACTGGCACAAGGCGGTGGTGGTTTTCATCTCCGGGGCGGGTTGATGGCCGGTGATCAGGGTGAAGCATTAGCCGCAGCATTAGGCATCACGGTGGAAGAGTTGCAGGCAGCCCAGGCCCAGGTGCGCGCCGATGAAGTGGCGGCGATGGTGGCGGCAGGCGCGATCACCCAGGAACAGGCTGACCTGATGTTGGCGCGGCAGGCGGTGCAGAACTACGTGGATCAGGATGCGTTGCAAACGGCCGTACAGTTGGTGTATGAAACGGCCGTAGCCGAAGCTCTGGCAGCCGGCGTGATTACCCAGGCCCAAGCCGATGCTATATTGAGCAATTTGAGCGAAGGTGTAGGCGGTTTTGGCGGCCCTGGTTATGGCGGCCCCGGCCATCATGGGCATCCATAAACCGGTAATCGGTGAACGGTAATCGGCAATCGGAAATCCGATTACGAACAGAAGAACCTCCTCCTTATAAAAAGGCGCACCGACCTCAACGGTGCGCCTTTTACTTAACAGAGCGTCTTAATAATTTCCGAACAATTTCTTCAATCTGTCTGAAAAGGGGTGGTGTAGGATGCAGTACAATAGCATTGCAAAAAAGGAGTAAACGTGATGAGTGATAACGATGATGAACCTGTGGGGCGCATTTTGAGTCGGCGCGAGGTGTTGAAATTGTTGGGGGTGGCGAGTGCGGCGCTGTTGGTAGGGTGTAGGCCGGAGCAGACGACGGCCGTGCCCACCACCGCGGCTACGATTCCACCCACAACCGCAGCGACGGCCATTCCGGTGGTAGATACACCCCTGGCGACGCTGGCTTCGGCAACGGCCGTGCCCGTATGCGTAGCCCGCCCGGAATTGACGGAAGGGCCGTACTTTGTAGACACAGGGCTGGAACGGTCAGATATTCGCTCGGACCCGGCAACCGGCGTGGTCAAAGAAGGGGCGCTGCTAACGCTCATTTTCAACGTATCGCAGATCAATAATGGCTGTACGCCGCTGCCGGGCGCGGTGGTGGATGTCTGGCATTGTGATGCGATGGGCGTCTATTCCGGCGTCACCGACCGCACCTTTGATACGACCGGGCAGCAGTTTTTGCGTGGCTATCAGGTGACGGATGCCAACGGCGTGGCGAAATTTATCACCATCTATCCTGGCTGGTACCCGGGACGCACGGTGCATATTCACTTCAAAATCCGCACCGACCCGGATGCGGCGCAAGGGTATGAGTTTACGTCGCAGTTGTTTTTTGATGAGGCGCTCAGTGACCAGATTCACGCCCAAGAGCCGTATGCCAGCAAAGGCTACCGGAACACGCTCAACGCCAACGACCGTATTTACAGCCCGGAACTGTTGCTGACGGCCGTGCCCGACGCCACCGGTTACACAGCTACTTTTGATGTGGGGTTGGATTTGTCGAGTTAGAGACTAAGAGACTACGAGACTGGGAGATTGGGCAATCTCTTAGTCTCTCAATCTCTCAGTCTCCTCTGAGGTTAATAATGGCACAAACGATTTTGGTGGTGGATGACGAAAGACGATTGCGGGATATGCTGCGGGTGTATCTGGAAAAGGAAGGGTATCGGGTGGTGGAGGCGGGCAACGGCCGTGAAGCTCTCATCTTCGCCCGCTATGAAAAACCCGACCTGATCATCCTGGACTTGATGATGCCCGAACTCGGTGGTTATGACTTCATTCGCGCCTACCGCAAAGAAGCGGAAACGCCGGTCATCATGCTCACCGCCAAGATTGAGGAGACGGACAAGGTGATTGGCCTGGAATTGGGGGCGGATGATTACGTCACCAAGCCCTTTGGCGTCAGCGAACTGATCGCCCGTGTACGGGCCGTGCTGCGCCGGGCAAACAAACAAGAAATCGCCTCGGACGTTTTGCGTGTGGCCGATATGGTGCTGGATCGGGCCGGGCGGGTGGTGCAGGTGCGTGGCAAACAGGTAGACCTGACCCCTTCGGAATTTGAGATTTTGGCCGCGCTCATGGCTTCACCAGGGCGGGCCTTTTCCCGGCTGGATTTGCTGGAACGCACCAGCGGCGACGCTTACGAAGGGTATGAGCGCACGATTGATGTGCATGTACGTAATCTGCGCGCCAAAATTGAAGCGGATCCCGGCAATCCACAGTATGTACAAACGGTGTATGGTATGGGGTATCGGTTTGCGATGGAATAGTCATTACCGGACATCCGATTTCTCAAGCAACCCCTGGTTGCCGAAATCGGATGTCTCACCCTTATGATGCGTTCTCTCGTTGTCAAACTCACGCTTGCTTTTGTTTTTGTTGGCGTTTGTGGCGCGGTGTTGGTAGCGCTGGTGATTGGACTGCGCACGCGGCAGGAGTTTGGCCGTTTTATCGAGAACCAGAGCTACCAGGAAATTGCCAATACGCTGGCCGATTTTTACGCCCAAAATGGGAGTTGGGAGAACTTTTATGAGGCTGTAGAAGGTGATCCCACCTGGCGTGGCCTGATGGCGCGGGTGGTGGTGGTGGATAATGCCGGGCTGGTGGTGTTTGGGTTGGGGCGGGCGAATGACGGCCGTGTCTACCCCTACGACGACCTGGAAAAAGGATTACTCATTGAAGTGGATGGTGAAACGGTGGGCGTTGTTTTGCTGCGCCCTGATCAGCCGGGGTATGGGTATGGGCCAGGCGTGCCGCCCGGTCGGGTTTCGCCAGAAAATATCTTCTTGAGCAATGTGACGATTGCCACCATCACCAGCGCGGTGATCGCCGGGCTGATTGCGTTGGTCTTGGGGCTGTTTCTGGCGCGCACGTTGACACAGCCGATTCGGGCATTGACGGCCGCTACCCATGCCATGGCTGCCGGAAATTTGGGCCAACAAGTAGATGTCCATTCGCGGGATGAAATTGGCGAACTGGCCGCCTCATTTAACCAGATGAGCCGTGATCTGGCGCAGGCCAGCCAGCAGCGCAAACAGATGACGGCCGATATTGCCCACGACTTGCGCACCCCGCTTTCGGTGTTGCGCGGTTATACCGAAGGATTGCGGGCTGGTTCGCTGGATGGTTCGCCTGACCTGTACGCCATCATGCACGAGGAAGTGATCCATTTACAACATCTGGTGGAGGATTTGCGCACCCTGTCGCTGGCGGATGCGGGTGAACTGCCGCTGCATCGCCGCTCGGTAGACCCCCGCGCCTTGCTGGAACGCACTGGGCTGGCGTATGTGATGCAGGCAGAGGCTAAAGGGGTAACGCTGCGGATTGATGCGCCGGACAATCTGCCGTCGGTAAATGTAGACCCGGAACGGATGACGCAGGTGTTGAATAATCTGGTGGCGAATGCGCTGCGGTATACGGATGCTGGGGATGTTGTGTTGGCAGCTACGGCCGTGAATGAGACCGTCCAGTTGCAGGTCAGTGATACAGGGGTGGGGATTCCGGCCGAGGAGCTGCCCTATATTTTCAATCGTTTTTACCGGGCAGATAAGGCGCGGCAGCGTGTTCCGGATAGCACTTCGGGGTTGGGGCTGGCGATTGCGAAGGCGATTGTGTTGGCACATGGGGGAGAGGTGACGGCCGTGTCCGCCCTGGGCCAGGGCACAACTTTTATCATCACACTGCCCGTTTAGCCGCCCAGTTTCACAAAAAACTCCACTGCTGTATGCCAGCAGTGGAGTTTTTTAATTCCAATACAACGCTTATCCGTGTGTAAACGACAAGTTACACCCGCATCATCTCCTGATCAATTTACTTGTTGCCACCATTACCATTGTTTCCATTGTTTCCATTACCGTTATTTCCATTGTTGCCGCCATCGTTACCGGGCGGGTTTTCAGGAGGAGGAGGGGGTGGGGGAGGTGGTTCAGGGGTAGGCTGACCACCGTTGCCGTTGTTACCATTGTTCCCGTTACCACCGGGATTGCCGCTGTTACCACCGGGATTGCCGCTATTGCCACCGGGATTGCCGCTATTGCCGCCAGGGTTGCCTAGCAACTGATCGCGAATCTGGCCCCAGCCCATGCCATTGGCATTCATGGTGAAAATAACGGCCACGTTGGTGCCTGTCTCCTGGCTCAAGGAATAGGCCAGGTCAATGGTGCCAAAACCAAACCCGGCGCAGAACCAGCCCATGATTTCTTCATAGGCGACGCCGTAAGTTTGTGCCAAGGTAACACCTGTGGGTTGTGGGTCAGCGCCAACGCAGTCAGTAGGCGCAGGGGTCATGGTGGGGCCAGGTACTGTGCCGGTTATAGTGGCAGTAGGTGGTATGGTTGCTGTAGGCGTGAGGGTTGTAGTCGCTGTTGCAGTTGGCGTTATGGTAGCGGTAGGCGTCATCACCGGTGTCGGTGTAGCCGTTGGTGGTTCGGGTGTGCGCAGGTTTGCCGGTGCAGCAGGTGCATTAACGGGATTGGCTGGCGTTTCACCTGCCGCACCCATAATGGTCAGAGGTTGCCCGACAACGGCCGTGACTGCCTCACCAGGATGCACATCAATAAATTCACCACCCATTGTCACACGCACAATGCCTTCATCCACAGCAATGTAGGATTCTGTGTTGGAGATAACGGCAACGGTGAAAATAGTACCGCGTACGGAAGCGGTTGAAGAGGGGGTGCGCACTTCAAAAGCGTCATCAGCGCCCAACAATTTGACCACCCGGTTAAGCGTGCGCCCGGCAGCCAGCGAAAGCTGGACGCGATAGGTGCGGTCATTGGTTATCAGTTCGGAGAGTTCCAGAGTGCTGCCACCGGCAATCTCAACAACGCTGCCATCATACAGGCTAAGGTGAGCAGAAGAACCGGCCGGAACTGTGATGCGGTCGCCCTGGTTAACGGTGAGGATGCTGCCAGTGGCAACGGTCGTCTCGGTCTGGCGAGGGACAATAAGAAACAAGTTTTGCCCTTGGGTGACGGTTGCCTGCCCGGCGGAGACAACCAATGTGGCTTCTGAACCTGTGGGCTGAGCGAAGGCAAAGGCGGCAAACACCATAAAAGCGATGGCGGCCAGTGCAAAGGCGATAGTACGGCGTTTGAACATGTGTTTTGTCTCCCAATGAAAGGTGGGCCAGGAAAACGTGGATCGCCGCCGATGTGGTTTTGGTGGCCGCGGCACGGCCGTTGCCATCTGGGGCGCAGTACGGCGTATAAAGGTGGTCAACTCGGCACTGCTCATATCCACATAGGCGGCTATTTGCTGGACTTCTGCCTCTGTATTATGACCATTGGGACGGCGGCACAGTGCCAGCCGGGTCAATTGCTCCTCATCCAGTGTGAGTTCTGCTGCTACTTGGGCCCAGGTGAGATTGTGTTGTTGAGCATGAACCTGGATGAGGGAAGCCATCAAGGTATTGTCATGACTGGCATGCTGCGCCATTTTGAGCAGTAATGTGTCCATATTTATAGTTCCGAGAAAAGGGGGGAAGTTCGACAAAAGAGAGCCAGGATTTTGCGAAGAAAGCTGATTTTAGTCTAACTGAGCGCCAAAACGCTGTAGTTTTTTGGTCAGACGATCTTTGGCGCGTTTGACTTCCTGGCGTTGCTGGTTGGTGTCGAGATGGGTTAAGCCCATGGCGATGGCATATTGACGGCTGTCGCGAATTCCGTTGAACATCATGGTAACAAGTTTTTTATCGGTTTTGCTCAATTCGTGGTCCAGCGCCTGTAATACTTGCTGGCGCGAAAGCCGGGTATGCTGGTTTAGCCAACGGTCTAGTTCGTCGGTGTGGGCAAAGGTGTTTGGCTCGGTGAGGTAGGGTTTAAGGGTGGGGTCTTCAATGTTGTGCAGGGGGGTTTGGTCACGGCCGTTTTTGGCGAGGGCGTTCAACATGTCGTTGCGGGCTGCCATGCGCAGGTAGGAAAAGAGGGAGAGCTTTTGCGGGTTGTATTGAGCGGGACGGCCATAATACTGCATCAGGCAATCAATGGCGGTGGCTTCGTGTAGATGGCTGTCACTTTGGGGAAAACGTTGGCGCAAAAAAACGACAAGATGAGGCAAGGCCAATTCACACAGCTCGGCGAAGGCAGTCAGGTTTTGTTGCAAGATGGATTGGTGGATTCTTTCTTGCCAGAAACGATCTGGTTCAGCCTGGGACATACGTTTGCCTATTCATTTAGTCTCAAATAACCGGAGTATAAATCAAGCAATCGAAATTGTCTTGTAGAGTAGTCCATTTATCTTACGATTTTCCTCTTTTTTATTTCCTCTTCACGGTGCATAAGCAGATGATGGCTACACTTGAGCTAATTTTGTTGTTGGGTGCATTGCTGGTGAGTTCAGGAGACATGATGAGATGAAAAGAATAGGCGGTAAGGTGCTGGTTGGCTTGATTGTTTTGAGCTATCTGGTTGTTTTCACGGCCGTTTCTGTGGCGCAAAGTACGTATGTGGTGCAGCCAGGTGATACGCTGTACCGCATTGCGATCCGACACGGCACATCGGTAGCAGCCTTGCAAGCCGCCAACAATATCAGTAATGTGAATTTGATTTATGCCGGGCAGGTGTTGACGATTCCGGGTGGTGGTTCAGCCCCGCCAGTGGCTACGGCCGTGCCGCCGCCCCCCAATCCCTACCCTACGGCACCACCACCCGGTTCACCACCCACAATTGGCACGTTTTATGTGGTGCAGCCAGGGGATAGGCTGTATCGGATTGCCTTGCAGTTTGGGGTGACGGTTCAGGCTATTGCTTCTGCTAACAATATCGCCAATACCAATTTGAT
This sequence comes from uncultured Ardenticatenaceae bacterium, assembly GCA_964467705.1. Lineage (GTDB taxonomy): Bacteria > Chloroflexota > Anaerolineae > Promineifilales > Promineifilaceae > CAADGU01. The sequence goes on from CAYXUZ010000221.1 coordinate 8,147, forward strand.
TTATGCGGGACAGGTGTTGATCATTCCCGGTAGCAATAGCGGCGCACCACCGGTGGCAACGGCCGTGCCGCCGACCAATCCAACGGCGCCTCCCCCACCGGCTGCCCCGCCGTCCGCAGGCACTAACCTTTTCAGCAATGGTTCTTTTGAAGGCGGGTGGTATCATGCCGGGAACGTGCCAGAATTGCAGATTCCAACGGGCTGGGTATTTGAGTGGGATGAGGGGCCAACCGGATTTGGCAGTACCCCCTGGGATGTCTGGTTCAGGCCAGAAGTGCGCGTGTTGCCTGCCTTCCAATTGCCGCCGCATGAGCAAAATCTGTTTATTTTTGACGGCAATCAAACGGTCAAGGTGTTTAAGGGGAATGGGGCGATTAGCTACCGGCTGTTTCAGGATGTGATGCTTACACCGGGCACGTATCGGCTGACGGCAGGTGCGTTTCCTGATCTGGTTTCTGACTATGTAAACGGGCAAAAGATACGGCCGTCTGACCCCGCAGCCGGTGAAGTGCGCTTCATTGTAGGTGGCGGTGGCACGGGCTGGTTGGCCGTAACCTTTGGTCAGCAAAATACGCTGACCCATACGTTTACCATTAACCAGACACAAACGGTGCGCCTGGGGCTGGCGGTGCGGGGGCGTTATGCGCTTAACAATAATGGCTGGTTTTTAGATGGCTGGTCGTTGGTGAAGATTCAGTAATCAGACAGGTATTCGCAGGTAGTTTCATTGTCTGTGATGGCCTGGTGAATAAATTTTTGCCAATTGGCGGAGGCGCCATTTGGTAACTGGGTGGGGGGGAGCCAATTATCACTGCCGGTGGTGGGGGTGTGGGTCACGGCCGTGAACACCAATATCATCCGGCTACTATTTTCTACCACATAAATACCGCTGATGTCCTGTAAGGTTGGCGTGTAACCGGTTTGTTGGTGGGTGAGGGTTACGGCCGTGTCCCAAGGCGCTGTTTTGGGTGGCACAATCCCCCCTGGCAGTTGCCATCCTTTACCTGTTTGATGCCACAAAATGGCCCCCGACTTATCTCGTAAAACGACATGCACAATCAATTCCCAGTCCGGAGGAGCCTGGTATAAAGGTAATCCCTGTGACCTCCGCCGCCAGTCATACCAGCGATAGAGGATATTAAAGAGGAAAAAACGCCCTAACCGTATAAACAGCGGGTAAGGTATCGTCCACCATTCAATAGGGCCACCGGCATGTCTCAAGGCACGATCAATACGCTGACGGTTGACGGGTAACATGGGTCGTGGTAGTGGTTGGGTGGCATAAAAACCAACACGAGGGGATTCGGTTGAGGTCTGTAGCTCACCGCCGCGCTGCAAGCAACGGAAGGTAAATGCCAGGAAGCCATGGGGGGGTAACGCCCAAAAATTTAGTGAAACCAGGCGTACCGGCAAAGCGATGATGCCGGTTTCTTCACGCACTTCGCGGGCGATGTTGTCGGTGGGTAGTTCACCTTGTTCCAGTCCACCACCCGGCTCGGCATAGGTGCGGGTGTCGTTTCGTTGGATCAACAGAATTTGGTTGAATTGATTGACCAGGATGCCGTTGGTGGCAAGACGCATAAATAGACCTCTTGCAAAAGTCATTCTGACTTAAGCGATAAGTTGTAAATCGC
>CAYXUZ010000222.1:0-9652 GCA_964467705.1 uncultured Ardenticatenaceae bacterium
AGCAGCCCCACCTGTGGCCCGTTGCCATGAGACAAGACCAACTGATGTTTTTCGGCGACAGGGGCTAAGGCTGTGGCGGCCGTTTTGACATTGGCGCGTTGGACTTCGGCCGTCATTGGCTCGCCTCGTTTTAACAGTGCATTACCACCTAAAGCGACTACGACTCTCATATTCGACACTCCTCTCAGACATCCGATTTTTTAGAAAAATCGGATGTCTGATGGCGACCAATCTCCATCTAGCTGGTGCTGCCATATGGCAACCGGTTCCGGTTGCCGTAACCGCCACCGGCGTACATACCGACGTCCATGACAACGGCCAGGGCCAGCCACACCCAATCGAAGCCGACGATACCGTTTGCGCCCAGGACGGCGACGTACATCAGTGTTGTCCAGGGCAGAAACAAAAAGCCCAGGAACGGCCAGATGAAGGTGTTAAATGCGGCTTCCCAGCGGATGGGCTGGATCAGCCACCAGACCAGAATACCGGCGCGAGGGCCTAAGAACAGCAGGGTCGTGAATAAACAACACATATTAAAAATCTCCTTTTCAAACTATTAAAAAGTCTTGTTAACTTTCACACTTCATGTGTCATTCCGAGCAGAGTCTTCGGAGTGAGGAATCCCTCTCCTGTACAAGTAGCAGGGATTCCTCCTCGAAGACTCGTCGGAATGACAATCGAAAGCGCATATCATATTCGGGTTGCAAGTGGCAGGTTGCAAGTAATGACCTGCCACTTGCAACCTGCCACTTGCAACCTGCAACCGGCTACTAAACCATTTCTTTTGTGCCCCACACCTGCATAAGTTGGGCGTAAAATGTGACCATGCGCGCCATGCCCGCGCTGGGGATGCGCTCGTCAATGCCGTGTTCCAGTCCCCGAAACGTTTCGTCCATGACGAGGGAGGTGAAGCGGAAAATATCATCACAGACGGGGACGAAGTGCTGACAGTCCGTGCCGCCCAACATGACGAAGGGGGCGACGGGTGGGTTGTCAAAGACCTGGCGGATGACTTGCTTGAGACCGGCGTACACGGCCGTCTGATGCGACGATACCGGCAGCGCTTCATTAAATTTGCCGGGCACGGGGCTGAACTGCACCCGTTCATCTTTGACCACTTTTTTAATGTGCTGCAACACGTCGGCGATGGTGTCGCCGGGCAACAGGCGGAAGTTGACGATAGCTTTGGCTTCGGCGGGTACGGTGTTGTCTTCGATGCCGCCCTGAATGATGGTCACGGCCGTTGTCGTGCGCATACTGGCATTCATTTCCGGGACGGGTACGAGCCAGCGCCGCAGTAGCGGGCTGAACAGCCAGACATTGGCAAAAGCCACTTGAATGTAAATGGGTGCGGCCCGGCCAATGCCATGATAGAGCGAACGCAGCCGACGCAAACGGGGCGGCAGGGGATGATTTTCCAGGCGGGCGATGGCCTGGGCCAGAATGCCAATGGCCGTCTGGGGCGGCGGCGTGGAGGAGTGTCCGGGGGTGCCTTTGACGGTGAATTCCACCGTCAGGTACCCTTTCTCGCTGACGCCTATCAAGGCCACCGGGCCGCGCACGCCGGGGGCCATTCCTTCGATGATGCCGCCACCTTCATCTACGATTCCGGCCAGGTGGATGCCCCGTTCTTTGAGCAGTTCGCCCATGATTTTGCAGCCGTTGACGCCACCGGTTTCTTCGTCGTGCCCCAGGCCAAAGAGAATGGTACGTTCGGGCTGGTAGCCCTGCCGCAGCAGGGTTTCGGCGGCGGCCATGATGCCGATGAGTTGGTTTTTAATGTCCAATGTGCCCCGCCCCCAGATGAAACCGTCGGCGATAACACCGGCGAACGGGGGATGCGTCCACCCTTCGGGCGGGGCAGAAACAACGTCCTGGTGGGCCATGAGCATGATCGGTTCCAGTTTGGGGTCACGGCCGTGCCAGGTATAGAGCAAACTGTACCCATTGATGACCTCCCGCTCTAGCTGCTGGTGAACGAGGGGGTAGGTTTCGGCCAACATCTGGTGCAGTTGGCGGAACGCTTCGGGGTCAGGCGTGCCGGTGTCATCCAGGGAGGCGGTGGGGCAGCGCACGGCCGTTGCCAGATGTTGGGCTATTTCGGCTTCATCAACGGGTACGGCCGTGAACGGCTTCACCGACCCCTGTCCACGTTGAAACAAAATCGTCCGCACCACCACATACACGGTGGTCAGCAGGAGGATAATCAGAATGGCGTAGAGGATGTTAAGGAGCATAAACGAACTCAAAGTGGCGCGGTTGGAAACCGGCCACAGCAAGCAATCAAATTCAGCCTGCAAATTGCGCCAATGTCATCATCAGAGCAACGCCAAAACCTAATACCAGGAAAAGTCCGGTTTCCTTGCCGCCATGCTCAAATGATTCCGGTATCATCGAGTCGGTCAGCATCACGAACAATGCCCCGGCCGCAAAGGCATCAACTGTCGCGCCGGTAACGTCGGGAAAAAGTTGCGCCAGGCCGTAACCCAACATGGCCGCCAACACGCTGAAGACACACACCGCCAGCCATAACCGCGTAATTTTACTCCTGGCCCAGCCGCTGCTGAGCATACCGGCCGTGCCACCCAACCCTTGCGGGACATTGCTGATGGCCACGGCGAAGATGAAAGCGATGGAAACCTGTGGCGAGTGAACCAGTGACAGGCCAAGTACCAGCGACTCCGGTACGCCGTCCAACAGGGAGCCGAGCAAAATACCTGTGCCGGAACCACCTGCCTGGCCGCCGTCTATGTCCAGGCGGTTCTCGCCGCCCATGCCATCCACCCATTTATCGGCAAAATAAAACGTGAGTGCGCCAGCCGCCATCCCTATTCCCACCAGGAAGGTTGACTGTGCCTCCACGACCGATCCCAGGACAAGCTGGTATGCGGCCGCACTGATGATCGCGCCGGCGCCAAAAGCCATAATCAATCCCGTCCAGCGTGGGCCGACTAAATTTCGATAGGCCAGCACCATACCAATTAACAGGGTGGTCGTGGCCAGGGCGCTCCAAAAAATGGCGGCAATCACATGACCTCGCTTTTGAGTTCTCGTTTGCTGATGGCTCGCCAGACCGCCTCGACCACCCAGGCCAGAATGATGGTGGCGATGAGGATGGCAAAGGTTTGGGGCGCGGTGATGAGGGTGTACCAGGCAAAGAGGAGGACTGCCAGAGAGGTAGCGACCAGGGCCAGGTAAAGCACGGCTCGTGATGCGCCGGTCTCGTTCACCATGCGCAGATGGGCAATGGTGATCAATACGAAAATGACGAGGGCGACGGCGCTGCCGATGGAGGCAATGGCGCTCACATCAAACAACAGGGCCATCAGCAGGATGAGCGCCCCCGAAATGACCAGCCCTTGCGTGCCGCCGCGTCGCCGCTGTTTGCCAAAGACGAGGGGCAAATGTCCATCTTTGGCCATGGAAAAAGTCGCGCCGATGGTGGCGTACAATTGGGAATTGATGGCCCCGGTGGTGGCAAAGAGAGCGGCAATGGAGATCATGGTATAGCCAAATTCCCCAAAGATGGGCAGGGCCGCTACGGCCAGGGCGGTGTCAGCATTGGCGATGACCTCATCTACCGTCAGGGTGCCAAAAACACCGACGGCCAGCGCCACATAGAGTGTCATGGTGAATCCCAGGGAGATATACATGGCGCGGGGCAGGTTTTTTCTAGGATTTTCCAGGTCGCCGCCGGTAAAGGCGATGACGCCAAAGCCGAGGTAGGCGAAGAAGGTGAGGGCAACGCTGGCGAAGATGGTGCTGAAGGGGGGATAAGTGGCCGGGGAGAGCAGCGATCTATCTAATTGCAGCAACATGGCGATGGCGAAACTGCTCAAGACAACCAGGACGATGGTGACTACGGCCGTTTGCGCCTTGCTGGCCGCCTCCGCGCCAATGGTGTTGACGAAGGTGAGTAGAATGACGATGACGGCCGTAAAAATCTTGTTCCAGATAGCGGCTGCGTCTGCGCCTAAGAGCAGCGAAGTGGCATAGTTGCCAAAAGAGACGGCCACCATGGCCGTAACGATGACCACGGAAAAGTAGCCCAACATGACGATGCCGCCGGTAAACAGACCGCTGCCATAACCGCGCACAATCCAATCAATCAGACCCCCGGCCGAGGGGAAACGTGCGCCTAATTTAGCAAAAGAATAGCCTTGCAACAGGGCGATGATGCCGCCGATGAAAAAGGAGACCCACACGGCCGCGCCAGCAATCACCCCTGCTTCGCCAAACAGGGCAAAGATGCCCGCGCCGACCATGGAGCCAATGCCCAGGAATATGGCGCCGCGTAAGGTGAGGGTGCCTGTTTGGGCTGCGTTTTCTGTGTTTGTTTGTGTTTCTGCCATAGGAGTGCCTATTAAACAGTTGCTATTGCGTTCTAAGATATACGGCCGTTACTGAATCGTTGACCAAGTCTTCTTAACTTTCATCTCTTGCATGTCATTCCGAGCGGAGTCTTCGGAGCGAGGAATCCCTCTCATGAACAAGTAGTAGAGATTCCTCGTCGAAGACTCCTCGGAATGACATGAGAAAGTTCAAGTTATTTTGTTAACGCTGTACTAAACTTCGGCCACGTCTTGCGCTTGGGTCTGTCGGGCTTCGTCCAGGTACTTTGCTTCCAACAAACCAACGGCCGTTAACGTTTCAATCGCTTCGGCAACGGCCGTCTTCTCTATCAACTCGGCCATTGCCAGGGTACGCACCACGTCGGCGGTAACGGCCGTTTTAATCGCCTCCGCTTCCGCCAGTGTTGCCAGAATATCCAAAACGGCCGTGCACTTCACAAGCTCAGCGGCCGCTGTTGCTTCCGCCGCCTCCGCAATGGCGTTCAACTCCTCGCCCACCATCACCAGTGATTCGGGCGTGACGAACCCTTGCGCCAGGGGCACACCACCGGCCCGGCGAATGGTCGCCGCCAATGGGATGGCCCAGGTGTGTTCAAACATCAGCACACCAAACGCCTTGCCCGGCGGCAAATTTTCCATCGTCTGGCGAATACCCTGGTAATCCAGCCCCAACGAGGCGGCAGCGGCGGCCAGCGTGCGTTCGACGGCAGCGGCCGTGACATCACCCACCGCCACCTCATCCACGCCCAGAAATTTGCCCAGCACACGGCCGAACTCGACCGTCTCTTCGGCGCTCAGCCCTTCCATTTCCATCGCCTGAATTTGCCCATCGGCGCTTTTGCGGGCCACAAAAGCATCAATCAGGCGAATGACACCCCGACCACGCAGATGCAGCAACTCGGCCAAAATCTCACCGCGAAACTGGTCATCCCGGTCGAAGCCAAACACAATCACTTGAATGGGGCCAACTTCCATTTTTCCTCTCTCATTGCCCGTTATCCGTAAACCGTTATCCGTAAGCCGTAATCCGAAGTCTGATTACGGCTCACGGTTCACGGATTACGAATCACGAATTACCTCAATCACCAAGCGTCGCCACCATAATCGCCTTAATGGTGTGCATCCGGTTTTCGGCCTGGGCAAAGACAATGGAGTGTTCCGATTCAAACACATCTTCCGTCACTTCCAGCCCGTCCAGGCCGTTCTTCTGGTAGATTTCTTCACCCACTTTCGTTTCCCGGTTGTGGAACGCCGGTAGACAGTGCATGAATTTCACGCGGGGATTGCCCGTCTTTTTGACCACGTCCATGTTGATCTGGTACGGTTTCAGCAGGGCGATTCGCTCGTCCCACACCTCTTTCGGTTCACCCATAGAAACCCAAACATCGGTGTAAAGGAAGTCTACGCCTTTCACGCCCTCGTCCACACTTTCCGTCAGCGTCAGGCGTGCGCCGGTTTGGGCGGCAATCTCGCGGCAGGTGGCGATCAATTCATCGGCCGGCCACAAATGTTTGGGCGCACACAGGCGCACGTCCATGCCCAGTTGGCAGCCCATCACCATCAGCGAATTGCCCATGTTGTTGCGGGCGTCGCCTAGATAACAGTAGGCAATTTCGTTCAGGTGTTTGTCGGTATACTCCGTCATCGTCAGCACATCGCACAGGGTTTGGGTGGGGTGGAAATCGTCGGTCAGCCCATTCCACACCGGTACACCGGCGTATTGGCCCAGCACTTCCACCAACTCCTGGCCAAAACCACGATACTCAATGCCATCATACATCCGCCCTAAGACACGGGCAGTATCTTTCATGGATTCTTTGTGGCCGATTTGGGAGCCGCTTGGCCCCAGGTAGGTGACGTGTGCGCCCTGGTCGTAGGCGGCCACTTCAAAGGCGCAGCGGGTGCGGGTAGAGGTTTTCTCAAAGATGAGGGCGATATTCTTGCCCTTGAGCCGCTGTTGTTCATAGCCGCCATATTTGGCCGCTTTCAGGTCGGCGGACAGTTTGAGCAAGAACTTGAGTTCTTCCGGGGTGAAATCCAACTCTTTCAGAAAGTTGCGGTTACGTAAATTAAAAGCCATTTTTTATCTCCTTGTAATGTAGGGGCTACCCTCGTGGTCGCCCACTCTTGCTGCGGCCGGTCTCCAGACCGTGCCGCCCTGACTGGCACGGTCTGAAGACCGGCCAGAGCGTTAAGTAAGGCGATTTTGAAAATCGCCCTACGACTAGAATATCTGTCCGGGGAAGAATACACCGATGCTCAGAACAAGGGTATAGATGAGAAACAGGACAACCAGTAGGGGCAGCGTGAAACGCAGCCATTTATCATAGCGGACACGGCCGAGCGCCAGACCACCCATGACGACGGCAAAAGTGGGGTTGACGATATTGAGCAGGCCACTGGCCGATTGATACGCGGTGACGATCAGGCTGCGGTCTACGCTGGCGATGTCCGCCAGGGGGGACATGATGGGCATGGTCACAGTTGCCAGACCGGAGGAAGAGGGGATGAGGAAACCGAGCGGCAGATAGAGCAAGGACATGAGGTTGATGAAAGCCACGCCGCCCAGACCAGCAACGGCGCTTTCGGCCCAATAGAGGATGGTGTCAATGATCAGCCCGTTATTCATAATGACGCTGATGCCCCGTGCTAGGCCGATGACCAATGCGACGCCCAGCATATCCCGTGCCCCGGTGATAAAGGTTTCCGATATACCCGCCTCACCCAGACCGCCGATGATACCAATGAGGATAGCAAAACCGAGGAAAAGGGCTACAAATTCGCCAAACCACCAGTTCCATTGGGGGAGGCCAATGCCCAGGTCTTGCCAGGGGATGACGCTGAAGACCATGATGAGAAAGGCCAGGCCAAACAGGCCCAGGATGAGTTTGCGTTTGCCGGTGAAGTCGGGCATGGCCTCTGAACTGCCCCCTTTCAGGAACCGTTTTTCGTTTTCTTCTTTTAATTCGTAGACGAGGGATTTGGTGGGGTCTTTTTTAACTTTTTCGGCATAGCGGGAGACGAAGATGATGCCGACGGCCGTGCCCACTACCAACATAATCACCCGCGATACCAACCCATCAGCAATGGAGATACCGGCGAAACCGGAGGCGACGCCGGTCGCAAACGGATTGACCGTCGAGGCCAGCACACCAATGCCCGCGCCAATCATAATCACGGCCACACCGGTGAAGGCATCATATCCGGCGGCGATCATGACGGCGATGATGAGGCCGTAGAAGGCCAGCGACTCCTCGGCCATGCCGTAGCTGGTGCCGCCCAACGCAAACACGCACATGAGCACAGCGATCATCCACTTTTCCCGCCCTTTGAGGGCAACGGTGATTTTGCCAATCCCGGCGTCTATCGCGCCGGTAGCCATGGTCATGCTCAAAAAGCCGCCAATAATCAGGACAAACAGCGCCACATCAATGGCCCCGTACAGTTCACCCACATTGTAAACGCTGACGGAGCCATCTTCTGCCTGCAAGCCATACATGCCGTTCACCGGGGCCATCAGCCCATCGCGGATGATGCGCTGTGGATTTGATTCCACTTCGTGATAGCTACCAGGGATGGGTTCGCCCTCTTCGTTTTTGTCATATTGCCCGGCGGGGATGAGCCAGGTGGCAATGACCACCAGGATGAGTAAGATGAACAAAACGGTGTAAGCGGTGGGGAAGGTGAATTTTCTTTTGGGTTCTTCCGCATTGGTCATAGTCGTTTCCTCCTTCTTTGCAGGTGTGAGAACCTGTTCACGGCCGTATCGCTGCCCGAAGCTATTGGCTAATTCACCTGTTGTGGACGGCCGTCATGTTAATGACTTGTTATCGTTGTGTTATGGTTTTGTGGAAAAGGATGGTGACAACGCGGACGCCATATGGTTTCACTCATCACAATCCAGACGTTCCACCGATAAAAGCGGCAGACCCAGGTTATAAACACTGTTGAGGATGCCCACCAGAGCAGCCTGGTCTACCAGACGGCCGGTCAGGGTGGTCACGGCCGTGTGCCCCTCTTCTTCCGCGCTCACCGAAATTGCCATCCCGCCCAACTGTTCTGACCAGCTTTCATCCAAAACGCCCTGTAGCCGCAGACAATAGGTGGCGGGAGTATGTAATCGAAGCAACGGTTTTTTCTGGGCCATGACACTTGCCATCCTTGGTAATCCCCACGTTCGTTTAAGAATAGCGGTTCATCAGGAAAGACAATACCGCCTATAAGTTGTAAAAAAGTGCCATATTTAGGATAATGCGCCCTCGTATAGAAGGTGTATATCTGAACCCGCGATACATTACAGGCGAGAGACAAAACGAGGCTTGAGCATTGTGCCGAAAAAGAATGGCATGACCGCACCGCTGGTGCGTACCAAATTTTACCGCCCACCACTGCCGGAAAACCTGGTACCACGACCCCGGTTGATCAACAAACTTAACCAGGCCAGCACACGGCCGTTTACCCTGATTTGTGCCCCCGCCGGTTATGGCAAATCTACCCTGCTGAGCGCCTGGCTGCGGCAGTGGCCGGGGCCGACCGCCTGGTTATCTCTGGATGTGAACGATAATGACCTGCGCCTGTTTGTGGCCTACTTTGTGACCACCATCCACAGCATGGCCCCCGATATGGGCGCGGCTACCGAGACGTTGCTCAATGGGCCGGTGCTGCCGCCAACGGCCGTACTCGCCGCCAACCTGATCAACGACCTGGATGAAATCCAACAGGATTTTGTGCTTGTTCTGGACGATTATTACCGCATCTCCAACCGGAAGATACATGATGTACTCGCCGCCCTCTTGCGCCAGCCACCCCGCGCCATGCATCTGGTAATGGCCACCCGGCATGATCCTTTGCTGCCGCGCGTTTCCCTGCTGGGGCAGGGTAAGATGGCAGAGATTCGCGCCCCGGAACTGGCGCTGACGTTGGCAGAAACGGCCGACTATTTGCAACAAACGCTGCCCGTGCGACCAGACGCGGCGGTGGCAGTCACCCTCTATGACAAAACAGAAGGCTGGGTTGCCGGGCTGCGCCTGGCGGTGTTATCGCTGCAATATGAGGCGGACGCCAACGCCATGGTGGCCCGTTTACAGGCGAACAACCGGCTGGCCATGGATTATCTGGTGGCCGAGGTGCTGGCGCAGCAGCCGCCACAGTATCAAGACGCCCTGCTGCAAACGGCCGTATTGGGCCGCTTTAACAGTGAATTGTGTACGGCCGTGTGCTGGCCTAACGCCGCCTCAACAGCGCCGGGGCGGCAGTTTGTCGCCTGGCTAGAAGAGAACAGCCTGTTCATTATTCCCCTG
>CAYXUZ010000223.1:0-9652 GCA_964467705.1 uncultured Ardenticatenaceae bacterium
GTGCCACACCGCCTGCTACCATTAACGTAGCAGGTTGCCAATGAAAAACCACAAGTTGGCCGGCCGTTCTGCCAGACGGCGCACAAAGTAGGGATACCAGGCTGTGCCGTAGGGAATGTAGACCCGCACCTGGTACCCTTGGGCCGCCAATTGCTCCTGAAGCTCGCGCCGAATACCGTACAACATCTGAAACTCAAAGGCATCTTTGGGAATTTGTTGTCGCTGCGCAAAATCCACAATCGCCTGCACCATCCGCTCATCATGGGTGGCAAAACAGGGATACATCCCTTGCTGTCGGGCGGTTGGGCTGAGCATGGTTTGCGCCAGATGCACAAAACTGGCGTCGGTATCCGCTTTTTGGGGAAAGGCTACTTCCGGGGGTTCAGCATATGCCCCTTTACACAGACGCACCCAGGCGCCCTCTGCGGCCAGCGAGCCAATGTCCTGTTCGCTGCGATAGAGATAAGCCTGAATCACTACGCCAACGTGACGGCCGTAGCCATCATCATCTCGCAATCGTCGGTAAATGCCTAGCGTCGTGTCTACCGTGCTGCTTTCCTCCATGTCTATACGCACCCGGCTATTCGTCTGCCGGGCGCGATCCAGGACTATGTGCAGATTTTCATATAACAGGTTGGGGTCTACATTCAGGCCAAGCTGGCTGGGTTTCACCGAAACGTTGGCCTCTACACCGCTTTGATGAATACAGTCAAGCAGCCGCACAATTTCGTCACGCGCATATCCCGCTTCTTGTGGCGTATGCACATGCTCACCCAGGTAATTGAGTGTGGCTAATAGTCCCCGACTGTTGACGGCACGGGTGGCCGCAATGGCATCATCTACCGTTTCACCGGCAATAAACCGGCTGGCTACCCGCCAGGCCAGACTGGTCTGGCTGACCAGGTATTGTGCCCACACGGCCGTAGACAAATACAACAACACCGCCCGCAGCCAGCGTTCGCCAAACCAATATAACAACAATCCTGAGCTGATCAGGACGAGCAACAGAATAAGTGGGAGTTTTTTTTGTGGTTTCATACGTTTTGGGCATTGGATAGGAACGAATATCCAATACCCAAATTGTAGCCCGCATTGTGAATGTTGCCAGAAGCAGCCGAGTGCAGGTATTATCTTTGACACGGCCGTAAACAGGAATAGCATGATTGATTTAGCAAGTAGTGGTTCTCTTTATTCACCAGCCCATTACGAGGCGTTGCTCAAGGCGATCACGGCCGTGTCTGCTAACCTGAACACCCCTGCCCTGCTCACCGAATTGGCCCGCCAGCTTACCCAAACCTTTCAAGTCACCAGCGTCTACATTTCCGATTGGAACGCTGACACCGGCCTGTCAACCGTATTAGCCGAATATCGCAGCCCTGCCGCCAACGCCCAGGAAATGCAGAGCGACATGGGCATTTCCTATGACCTCTATAATGACGTCAGACGCGAACCGGCCTTTCTGCAAACGCTTTATCCCCTGCTGCTCCAAGTGGACGATCCACATATCCCCTCCTGGGATCGAACACATCTGGCAGCTTACCAGATCAAAACATCCCTGATTGTCCCCTTACGGTTACATAATCAAATTATCGGCTTTGCTGAGTTGTGGGAAAGCCGTCACCGCCGCGAATACACACCGGCAGAAATTGAATTGTGTCAGGGCATTGCCCAGCAAGGGGCCATCGCCCTGGTCAATGCCCGATTATACGAAGCGGAAAGCCGCCGCCGCCGTGAAGCCGAAACGTTATTGGAAATAGCCGGTTATCTTTCCAGCACATTAGAATTAAACGAGGTTCTGACGCGCACCCTGGATGCGGTACGCCGCTATCTAGCCAACATCAGCAGTTGCTCTATTTCCATTTTAAGTGCAGACGGCCGTGCCTTACGTACCGCCGCCGAATGGCATGAGAATCCCGAATATACATTGGTTCCCACCGGTCATGGCGTCTTTGTTGAAGAAACCATGTTTTCCCGGCTCACCCTGAAAAACCGGCAGCCAACGGCCGTAGCCGATTTGTGGCAGGCCGCTTTCCTGAACGAACGTGCCATTCATTTCAAAGGGACTGGCCTACGCGCCTTGTTATACGTTCCCCTCACTTTCCGCGAACATACCATAGGTCTATTGCACATCCACGTCTGGCATCAGGCGCGTCACTTCACTTCAGACGAAATCGCCCTTTGCCAGAGCGTGGCCCACCAGGCCGCCATTGCCATTGCCAACGCCAATTTATACACAGCCCAAAGGCATCAGCTAAAAATTGCCACGATGCTGCAAAAGGTGGGCGCTTTGCTCACCACCAGCCTGACCTTGCAACAGGTCTATGAATACATTTTTGACTATCTGGCCGAGATCGTCGAGTATGATTTTGTCTCCTTACATCTGGAAGACCCCTATGCCGATTCTTTGTCCCTGGCGGCCAGTCGTGGTTTTGAAGATGCTGAAAACCTGCGCCAATTCCTGAACACTCACGCCAAATCCTGGCTGACGCGCATTCCCATCCCGCCCGGTTGGGCTTATGTTTCTGATACACGGCAAGATACCGGCTGGCTGATCTTGCCCACGTTGGATGGCGTGAGTTCGTGGATTGGCGCTACGCTGATGGTGAAAGATCAGCTCATTGGCATATTAAGTGTGGAAAGCCGTGAAGCAGGTAAATATCATGCAGAAACAGCAGAAACGGTGGCCGCTTTTGCTAACCAGGCTGCTATTGCCATTGCCAACGCCCGTCTACATGATCAGATCCTACAACAGGCCGATGAATTAGCTGTTTTACACCAGCTTTCTGTTGCCACAGCTTCTACCTTTGATGTAGATGAGCTTTTGCATGAGACTACCCGCATGATCACCAGTCGTTTATACCCAGACGTATTTGGGATTGTTATGGTAGATGCCGCCACTGGGGCCTTACGGCCTCATCGTTCTTTTCATGGGATTCCGGCACATTATCTGGCTGAACAAATTTTATATGAGAGTCTGTTCGGACTGGTAATAAACACGGGCGAGCCACAAATTGTAAACGATGTACGCCATGAACCGCTGTACGATGCCGGCATTCCGGTGACCGATATGCGTTCGGCTATCATGGCGCCCATTCGCGTAAAAGGCCGGGTGGTGGGGGTGATTGATGTGGAAAGTCCGCGCCTGAATGCTTTTTCAGAGAAGGATTTGCAATTTTTGGTAACGCTGGCCGGAAAAATGGCCGCGGTCATCGATCGCGCTCGATTGTATGAGTCGCTGGTTTCACAAAAAGATGTGTTGGAACTGTTGGTTAATCAGCGCACATCCGAGTTGGAATCGGAACGAGACCGGACGGTGGCTATATTGGAGAGTGCAGGCGAAGGGATAATCTTGACGGACACGGCCGTAAACATCCTCTACATGAACCGGGCCATGGAGCAAATGAGTGGTTACGGCCGTACTGAACTACTTGGACAACAATTGCGTGTATTGGTAAATGACCGCGCCGCCCGTTTTCTTTTTATGCGGGGCTGGCCCTCCGGCATCAACTACGAAAGATGGTCAGGGGAATTACTCAATCAACGTAAAGATGGGCAAACCTACAATGTCCGCGTAACCATCACCCCAATTCAGGATAATGTGGGCTTTGTAACCGGGTACGTCATCGTTCAGTCAGACATTAGCCAACTAAAAGCTGTAGAAAAGTTAAAAGCCCAATTCATTGCTAATGTGACCCATGATCTGCGCACACCACTCACTGTTATCAAGACCCACATCTCGCTGCTTGAACGGGGCCGACCAGAAAACCATCCACGCTACTTCCAGGTGATGCAGCAGGAAACGGACCGCCTGAACCGAATGATTCAGGAATTGCTGGATGTGGCCCGGTTTGACGCAGAGTTCACCCCTGATCTGACAGCGGCTACCGACCTCTGGCCGCTATTGAACCAATTACAGGAGTATTTTGCGGGCAGCCTGGCTGAAAGTGGGTTGCGTCTGGTGATGGAAAATTATGGGGTGGACACGGCCGTGCATATGCACCCCACACATCTGCGTACCGTTCTGACCAACACCATTGACAACGCCATTAAATATTCACCAGCCAACGGCCGTATAACCATCACCTCCCGGCCTCAAACACACGCCGACCGCTCTTTTGCCCTGCTCGCCATACAAGACGAGGGGCCTGGCCTGAGCGAAGAAGAAGAACAGTTGATATTTGACCGCTTTTACCGGGGTGAAGCAGCGCGCGCCGCCAACGTTTATGGCATTGGCCTGGGATTGTCAATAGCTCAAAAAATTGTGGAATCTTATGGGGGCCTCATCAAAGTGGAAAGCGGTCACAACAGCGGCGCTTGTTTTTCATTATGGCTACCATTACGCGACAAATAGCAGGCGATCCGAGATGTCAATCAACATGAGATGGGATTGGGCTGCCTATGCCCGCCCGGCGCAGGTGGTTGCACCGGCCTTATTAGGGCAAAAATTAGTACGGAAGATTGACGGCCGTATGCACAGCGGCCTCATCGTAGAAACCGAAGCCTATTGCGACGGCAGCGTGCCTGACCTGGCCTGCCACGGCGACCGCGCCAATAAGGGGCAACCCACACCGCGCACGGCCGTCATGTTTGGCCCCGCCGGTCACGCCTACGTCTACTTTACCTACGGGATGCACTGGATGTTTAACATCGTCACCGGCCAAACCGGGCAGGCCAACGCAGTGTTGATTCGCGCTCTGGAACCGGTAGATGGGGTGGAATGGATGCATCAGCGGCGCGGCGCACGGCGAACCCGAAGCGGCTTCGGGCCGTTGCACGACCTTACCAATGGCCCCGCCAAACTGGCGCAAGCCCTGGCCATTGACCAATCGCTCAACGGCGCAAACCTGTGTGATCCGCATGGGGTTATATGGATTGAAGTGGACACGGCCGTAGACCCCACCAACATCCGTACCGGCCCACGCATCGGCCTGGGCCAGACGCCAGAACCCTGGCTCTCCATGCCCTGGCGCTACTGGATAAAAGATAACCTTTACGTATCTAAAAAATGACCGTAGGGCGATTTGGCAAATTGCCCTACAAAGAGGAAAACATGAAACTACTCGAAGGCAAAAAGGCACTCATTTTTGGCATCGCCAACAAAAACTCCATCGCCTGGGGCATTGCCCAGGCGTTACATGAACATGGGGCGCAGTTAGCATTTAGCTATGGCTTTGAGATGTTGGAGAAACGGGTACGGCCGTTGGCCGAACAGCTAGGCGTCGAATTCGTCGAAGAATGTAACATTGAAGACGACGCCCAAATTGAGACCACCTTCCAAAAAGTGGGCGACCATTTTGGCAGCCTGGACATCCTGGTACACGCCATCGCCCACGCCAAACGGGAGGATTTGGACGGCCGTTTTGTAGACACCAGCCGTGATGGGTTTCGCCTGGCCATGGACGTCAGCGTCTACAGTCTGGTCTCCCTCACCCGCGCCGCCGCCCCCCTGATGACCAATGGTGGCAGCGTTCTCTGCCTCACCTACTACGGCGCGGAAAAGGTTGTGCCCCACTACAACGTCATGGGCGTAGCTAAAGCGGCGCTGGAAGCCAGCACCCGCTACCTGGCGGCCGACCTCGGCCCGCAAAACATCCGCGTCAACGCCATTTCCGCCGGGCCAATCAAAACCCTCTCCGCCTCCGGTATTGCCGGATTCCGCAAAATGCTGCGATACACCGAAGAACGCGCCCCCCTGCGCCGCAATGTAGACCAGATCGAAGTCGGCCAGACCGCCCTCTGGTTATGCAGCGACCTCAGCAGCGGTGTCACCGGCGAAATCATCTACGTAGACGCCGGCTACCACATTCTGGGCATGCCCGAACCACCGGAAAAATGGGAATAAACTGGGCGAGTAAGCGGCCAAATTCCATTTGGCCGCTTACTCGCTTTACTTGGGTTTGACAAACCCAAGTCATCCGCTATACTGACGGCCAATGTTGTGACATTGATTTGTCAAATTCACAATCTTATCCAGAGCAGTGGAGGGACCGGCCCGATGAAACTGCAGCAACCCCCAGACAGGGACAGGTGCTAATTCCGGCAGCCAAGGCTGAATGATAAGAGGAAACTGGATAGTCAGTAAAAGCCTCTTGTGCAGTCAGGAGGCTTTTTTATTGCTTATATTCTCGAAGTGGAAATAGTCCTATTTCCACTTTCATATTTACTTTGGAGGTACAAACCAAATGCTTAATTTTATGGCAGCACCCAGTTTGCTGTTTACGTCCGAATCGGTGACAGAAGGTCACCCGGACAAAATGTGCGACCAGATTAGCGATGCCGTGTTGGACGCTATTCTGACACAGGACCCGTATGCGCGAGTGGCTTGCGAAACGGCCGTCAAAACCGGCTTTGTCCTGCTCCTGGGCGAAATTACGACCTCGGCCAATGTCAACTTTGACAAGCTGGTACGCCAGGTCGTCAATGACATTGGCTTCGACAGCAGCGATAAAGGGTTCGATGGCGACACCTGCGCCGTGCAGGTGGCCGTAGCCGCCCAAAGCGCAGACATCGCCCAGGGCGTGGACAAAGCGCTGGAATACCGCTACCAAAACGGCAACCAGGACGCCGAAATTGAAGCGTTGGGCGCGGGCGACCAGGGCATGATGTTCGGTTTTGCCTGCAATGAAACCGAAGAATTGATGCCCTTGCCTATTCATCTGGCGCACAACCTCACCCGCCGCCTGAGTCAGGTGCGCCGTGACGGTACGCTACCCTGGGTGTGCCCGGACGGCAAAGCGCAGGTAACGGTAGAATACAGCTACGGCAAACCGCGCCGCGTCACCACCGTGCTCGTCAGCACCCAGCACGCCCCGGACGTGGACAATGACACCATCCGCCAGGGCATCATCCAGCACGTTATTCTGCCCGTGATCCCCGCCGATCTGGTGGATGACGAGCTGCGCATCTTTGTGAACCCCACCGGCCGTTTTGTGGTGGGTGGGCCAATGGGCGACGCTGGCCTGACCGGGCGCAAAATCATCGTAGACACCTATGGTGGCATGGGGCGGCATGGCGGCGGTGCATTCAGTGGTAAGGATTGCACTAAAGTGGACCGCAGCGCCGCTTATGCGGCCCGTTGGGTAGCTAAAAACCTGGTGGCCGCCGGTCTGGCCGAACGGTGCGAGGTGCAGGTGGCTTACGCCATTGGCGTGGCCCGCCCGCTGAGCGTCAACGTGGAGACGTTTGGCACCAGCCAGTACACCTCGGAACAATTGGTACAGCTAATTGAAGAGAACTTTGATTTGCGGCCGGGGGCCATTATTCGTGACCTGGATTTGCGGCGGCCCATTTACAGGGCTACGGCCGCTTACGGACACTTTGGCCGCCATGACATTGACGCGCCCTGGGAAAATACCGACCGCGCCGAAATGTTGCGCGCCGCTGCGGCTCGTTTTGAGCCGGTTTATGCCTGAGTTCCCTGTGGACGTCGTGCCGTATGGCGCGATGTCCGCAGCGTGAGTTATTTCCTACTGTCCTTCACGCTTTCTTTATGCCATAATAACGACGATTAAATCATTTGTATCGGCAAGAAGACCTGACAGGTCTTGCAGACCTGTCAGGTCTGTTATTGGCAAGCCTGGTAGTTTTGAGTGCTTTTCGCCAAACGAGGAGCAAAAAGTGACGTTCACGATTTTGGTGGTAGATGATGAACCGGCACTGCGTGACCTGATCCGGCAGATGTTGGAGATTGGCGGCTATGCTGTGCAGGAAGCCAGAGATGGCGAAGAAGCGTTAGATATGATTGACGAAGAGCCACCGGATGCGGTGATTCTGGATGTGATGATGCCGGAGATGGATGGGATTACGGTGTGTAAGACGCTGCGAGCGAATCCGGCAACGGCCGTGCTCCCCATTGTGATGCTCAGTGGCAAAACCCAACGCGAGGCGGTCGCTGAAGGGCTGGCCGCCGGCGCCAACAAGTATTTGTGCAAACCGACCTCGTTTGAAGAGTTGATGGGAAGTTTGGAAGAAGTGTTGGCGGCTACGGCCGTGTCCTGACCCGGTGAGATGTCATTCCGAGGAATCCCTTAGGATTGTGCCATAGGGATTCCTCACTCCGAAGACTGCGTTCGGAATGACAGGTTATGGGGGATTTTCATTCTACTGAATCTCCCAATCCCCGATTTTCCTCCCCCCACAGCAACGGCTACAATTGCATATCTCTGAAAAAGGATGGCGATGCACACATGATCAGCAGCCTTGAGTTTGTTCTGGTGGCTTTAGCGGCCGTGGCTGCCGGCGCAGTGAATGCTCTGGCGGGTGGTGGGACGCTTATTACCTATCCTATTCTGGTGGCGGTGGGCATTCCGCCCATCAGCGCCAACGTCACCAATACGGTGGCGCTCTCGCCTGGTTATTTGGGGGCGACGATGGGGCAGGCCAAAGATTTGCACGGGCAGCAGCGGCGGCTGTGGCTGACGTTGCCGGCCGGGGTGGTGGGCGGTATTTTGGGGGCGATTCTGCTGCTGCGGACGGAGGAAAGGGTATTCCAGGAGTTGGTGCCCTATTTGATTTTGCTGGCATCGGGGCTGCTGGCGGTGCAGGAACGGCTGCGCGGCTGGCTGGTACGCCGCCGCGAGCAGAAAGGGGTGGGCGCAGCTAATGAGGCAACGGTGATTTTGCCGGTGGGGCTGGCGGCGGTGTATGGCGGTTATTTTGGGGCGGGGGTGAGTGTGATGGTGTTGGCGGTTTTGGGCCTTTTTCTGGATGACAGTCTCACCCGTCTGAATGCGTTGAAGCAGGCGATTTCCTTTAGCATCAATATCACGGCGGCGCTCTTTTTCCTGTTCTCCGGGCAGGTGGTGTGGACGGTGGCGGCGGTGATGGCGGTGGCGGCGCTGCTGGGTGGTGTGTTGGGCGGCCGGTTAGCCAGCCGCATTAAACCGGCTAGTCTACGCCGGGTGGTGGTGATTATTGGGGTGGTGGTAGCGGTTTATTATCTGGTGCGGTAGTACGGGGTGGCCCGGTGGGGACACCGGCCACAGCATTAAAATGAAATTTGACCTGGTAATCAAGAATGGGGTGGTGGTCACGGCCGTGACCACCTTCTCCGCCGATGTTGCCATTGACGGCGACACGATTGTGGTGGTGGGGCACGGGCTGCATGGGCGGCGGGAGATTGACGCAGCAGGCAAGTTGGTGCTGCCCGGCGCGGTGGATATGCACGTGCATTTGCAAATGCCCATTGGCCGGTTTGTGTCTAGCGATGATTTTTATGACGGCACGGTGGCGGCGGCGTTTGGGGGGACGACCAGTGTGATTGATTTTGTGGAGACGGGCGCGGGGGAGACGATGGTGGCGGCAATTGCCGCCCGCCGGGCATTGGCCGATCCCCGCGTGGTGGTAGATTATGGGCTGCACATGACCATTACGCCCGGCGACATCGCCAAATTAGAGCAGGTGGGGGCGGCGTTTGCGACGGGGTGTACCTCGTTCAAGTTGTATATGGCGTATGGGCATCGGCTGGATGATGGGCAGTTGTTACGGGCGCTCACGGCCGTACACGCCGTCAGCGGTTTCCCGGTGGTTCATGCTGAAAATTGGGACGTGATTCAAGCGTTAGTGGCGGCGGATGTGGCGCACGGCCGTACCGCTCCCCACTGGCATCCACGCAGCCGTCCGGCCCTGTTTGAGGCGGAAGCGGTGGGGCGGG
>CAYXUZ010000224.1:0-9498 GCA_964467705.1 uncultured Ardenticatenaceae bacterium
ACTTCAACAATGTGTTGACGGCTATTCTTAGTTATGCCAGCCTGGCACGGCGACATGTGTTACCTGACCACCCGGTTTATAGCAAACTGGTAGGCATTGAAGAATCCAGCCAGCGTGCGGCTAATTTGACTCATCAACTCCTGGCTTTTGCCCGGCGGCAGGTGGTGGCCCCGCGTGTTCTGAATTTGAATGAGGTGGTGCTGAATCTTGATAAATTGTTGCGTCGGTTGATCAATGCTGACATTGAGTTGGTGACATTGCCGGGCCAAAACCTGGGTTTTGTGAAAGTAGATCCGGGACAGATTGAACAGGTTATGGTGAATCTGGTAGTGAATGCTCGTGACGCCATGCCAGAGGGCGGAAAGTTGACCATTCGGACGGAGAACAAGGTGTTGACACCGCAGTATGCACACCAGCATGTGGACGTAATGCCAGGTGATTATGTGTGTTTGAGTGTGAGTGATACGGGCATGGGGATGTCAGATGAAGTGAAGGTGCGTATTTTTGACCCGTTTTTCACCACAAAGGAACCGGGCAAGGGGACGGGATTGGGGCTGGCGACGTGTTATGGCATTGTCAAGCAGAATGGAGGCCATATTCAGGTAGAGAGTCGGCCGGGCAAGGGAACGACGTTTTGTATTTTTTTGCCATGTGTGGCTGTGTCGGAAGTTGAAAAGGTAGTTAACGAACCGGTGATGATATTGCCAAGGGGGGATGAGTCTATTTTGTTGGTGGAAGATGAGCCAGCGGTGCGACAGATTGTGACTGAGTTGTTGGAGCAGCAGGGGTATACCGTGTATACGGCCGTCAATGGTGAAGATGCGCTCCGTTTATTGGAAGTCGGCGGCGTTACCCAAAAAGTGGATTTGTTGCTGACGGATATTGTGATGCCCCGCCTAACCGGAACGGCACTGGCCGATAAGGTGCGCGGGCGGTACCCCGATCTGAAAATTATTTTCATGTCTGGTTACGCGGATGAGTCGCTGGCTAAACAGGGAACGTTGGAAGCCAACACAGCCTTTATTCAAAAACCGTTTACTTTGGAAGTGTTGGCCCGCAAAATCCGGCAAGTCTTGGATGCGGAAAGTGGTTAAATCCCCAAAGTAATCACGGCCGTTACCAGCCTGCCCCACCCATGCAAAAACCAATGAATCCCCTGCTGCCACCGACGCTGCCACCGGGTTGGATGATGATTAGTCATCTGCCAGGGTCGTCCATTCGCCAGAATCCGATTGTCCAAAGCTGCCAGCCACGATAGATGCCGGTTTAACCACCGGCCACGCCCCTGGTATAAATGCAGCCAACGGCCGTGTCGTTGTACCATGATCACTTGTCCCAGGACATTGGCGGCGGCGGCTGGTGGGTCGAAAATAATCGGCTTATCCCCCCGCGTTATCAGAAGCGGCGGTTCCTCCCCAGCTACATATCCGCAAAAGCGATGCGTTAGTAATCCGGCGTCTGTTTGTGTGGTAATGATGTCGCCCGGCTGTAACGGCCGTGCCAGAGCCACCACGATCACCTGATCCCCCCGGCGGATGAGAGGTGACATGCTGTTGCTGCTGACCGTAAGGGTAATTTGACGGCCGTCTTGCAATGTTCTTTGCACCAGCGAGATCACTGGCTCACTTTCCGGCTCATTCATCATAATAGCCCATTATGCCTTAGACTTTCATCGTTTGGCGAGCGCGATGGTTGGCGTTACAATGTTTTCACTTGCTCAGGAGAAAAATAAATGAACGTTCGTTGTAATTTTTGTGGTCACTCATTTAGCATTAGCCGGGAATTTATGGCCACGGCCGTGGCCCAGGCTCTGGAACAGAAACAGAAATCGGTGGTGGTGGAATGTGCCAATTGTCGTAAGCATGTGAAAGTGCCTGTGCGCCAGATGCAGCGTTATGTGCCTCGTCCAACGGCGGATGCAGCTGAAGCGCCAGCAGACGTTGAGTGATCGTATAAACCTTGCTGCTGGATATAGTCGAGTACAGTCGAGGGGGTGAGATAGCGCAGCGAGCGCCCTTCTTCGGCCCACTGGCGAATCTGGGTGGCGGAGAGGGCCACGGAGGGGCCTTCCAGCCAATGGGTAACGGCGCGGATGTGGGGCACGGCCGTTTCCAAAACCTGCCAGTCAATTTCAACCCCAGGACGGGGAAGTACACCCAACCGACACTGTTGAATGAGCTGCTGTGGTTCCACCCAGGTGGGCAGATCACGCAGTGAATCTGCGCCGATGAGCAGCCACAAGTGCGCATGGGGAAATTTGGCCTGGATGAGGGGTAGAAGTGTGACGGTGGTATGGGGTGGCGGACGGTCACTGTCGGTAGAGTCCAGGGCAAAAGCGGGATTATCTTGAATGGCCAGGTGGGTCATGTGCAGGCGGTGTGCTACGGCCGTAATCCTTTTTCCTTCCTTATGCGGTGGTTCGCCTACCGGCAGAAATAGCACCTTATCCAGCTTCAACTGCTCTCGTGCAGCCTCCGCCAACCACAAATGCCCCACGTGCGGTGGATCAAATGTTCCCCCTAGTAATCCAATTGCCGATGTGTTCATCCGCGCACCTTTGGCATGATGATGAATGGAGGCTTGATCATCGTTCAGTTATTTCCCTGTTAGAAATTGCCCTGGTGTTTCCGGTGTGGGTTGGCCGTCCTGCAAAATAACACGGCCGTTCACCAATACCGCCTGCACGCCCACTGCCAGTTCATAGGGTTGGTCGTAGGTGGCGCGGTCAGTGATGGTCTGGGGGGCGAAGATGACCAGGTCGGCGAAGTTGTTTTCGGCGATGACGCCCCGGTTGGTAAGGCCAAATTGGGCGGCGGGGAAACCGGTCATCTTGTGTACGGCCGTTTCCCACGAGAACAACCCCTTTTCGCGCACGCCCCAACCGAGCAGCCGCGCCGCCGAACCATATTGCCGGGGATGGATACGGCCGTCGGGGAAGTAGATGCCGTCGCTGCCCATCAGGTAACGGCCGTGTGCCAGGAAGGGCGCCACCCGTTCATCATCCCCCAGGTGGAAGACCAGCAGCACGGCCATGCCCTCGCTGATGAGCAGGTCGCAGAGGGCGTCGGCGGGAGATTGGTGGCTGGCGGCGATGTAGTCGGCCAGGGTGCGACCTTGCCAATGGGCGTTGGCGCGGCTGGGAACCCAGGCGATGGTTACTTTGTCCAGAGGCGTGTCTTGCAGGGCACGGCCGAAGCGGACGCGCAGGCCAGGGTCGGCCAGTTTGGGCAGGGCGGCAATCGGGCCATCGCGGAAAATTTCATGGGGCAGCAGGTATTGGAGCATGGTGGAGCTGGGCAGGTAGGGGTAGACATCAAAGGAGAAATCCACCTCATTGACGGCGACAGTATCAATGTATTGCAGGATGGCTTCGGCTTCGGCGGGGTCATTGGCTTTGAGGTGGGAGATGTGCACGGGCGCCCCCGCCTGCCGCCCGATGTGGACGGCTTCTTGCACACCCGCCAGCGTGCCCAGATTGTAGCGGACGTGGGTGACGTAGACGCCGTGCGGGGCCATCATACGGCAGGCTTCGATCAGTTCGGCAGTGGTGGCAAAACATTCGTCTACGTAATCCAGCCCGGTGGAAAGTCCCACGGCCCCATCTTCCATGCTTTGCTGGATGAGCCGTTTGATCTCGTACATTTGAAAGTCATCGGGGAAACGCTGGCCGAAGCCGCAGGCCAGGGTGCGCACGTTGGCGTAGGGGATGAAGGTGGCGACGTTTTGGGCGGTACGGCCGTGCAGCTCCCGCATGTAGTCGCCGATGGTTTGCCAGCCGGTGTAGTCGCTCAGTTGCAGGCCGTTGAGCGGGCGCAGGTATTGTATCCATTCCCGCCAGGTGACTTCATTCACGGGGGCGTAGGAGATGCCGTCGAGCATGAGGAATTCGGTGGTGAAGCCCTGGCTGGTTTTGGCAAGTTGGTGCGGCTCTTGGCGCAGCCAGCCGTCGGAATGGGTATGGGCGTCAATAAAACCGGGGGCGACGAAATGGCCGGTCGCGTCTAGCACCTGGGCGGCGGTGGCGTCTGGCAAATGGCCAACGGCCGTCACCCGATCCCCTTGTATGCCAATATCAGCTAAATAACGGGGGTGGTTACGGCCGTCAATCACCTCGCCGCCACGAATCAGTATGTCAAACATAGTGTCAATTATATGCTATATAGTGAGCAGGTGAGCAGATGAAAGGATGAGGAGGTGACGGCCGTTTCTGCTATGGTCTGTCAACGTTGCTACTGAACATACAGGTGGCTTTAATTTATACATGATTCATACTTAAATGTATCAAGCATTCTCTGAAAACTGTTCAACGCCTTTTCATGGTAGCTCTCTTTTGAAGTTATCCGAAGCACAAGGCCATCGAATTCTCTAGCAATATAAACCTCAGTTGTTGTATCAGAAAATGTACGAATTAAGGCGGGCTTCCCGTCTACAGTGAATGGTTCTAAAGGCGAGCCTGCAATTTGTTGATAGTTATTAGAACGATATGTGATACTCCAGGCTGCCACATCTTCTAAGTCAGGTTGTTTCATTGGTACTTGATCTATCATAAACTGAATTTGCCCTAAAATGTAAGGTTTTGGTTCTAAAACCATTGCCCGTTGATATGGGCGTGCGCCTCCGTGCCAACCTTCGTCGCCAGAAGCATATAACTTCCACCTTCCAGGATATTGGAAAGCATAGCAATATTGTTCACTATAATATGTGAGTGGCTTTCCTGTTATGAGATTCAAACCGATGTGGTACCCGCCCAATGTGAGATATGAATAGATAATGAATACAGCAAACAAGCATGTTAGGACACCTCTTAGCGGACGTGAAGCAATATTTATTTGATGCTTCATTAAAAATCACCATCTGCTCCGGCGTCGTCTTCGTCGGTTGATCTGACCGATGTCCCACCATGCCACATCTATTTCATTTAATGTGAACACTGGAATTATACGGCCGTACCCCCCTTCCACCCACTCTCCATCTTATGCTACAAGTTCTACCCCCGTTTAGAGCAATGGCAGTCAAGCGATCACGGCACAAAATAATTAGAATGAGCAGCATGGACTTCAAGGGATTACCAAATACACGCACGGAAGCACTACTGCGGCTAATTGGTGAGAGTTGGAATGACGCGGAAGCAGAGAGCGCCTGGGCTGGTAAAGTGCATTTGAGCCGCTTTCACTTTCAGCGATTGTTCCTCCGCCTCATTGGTGAAACACCGGGTGAATTACGTCGCCGCCTGCGACTGGAGTGTGCCGCTCATCAGCTATGCACCACACCGCGAGCGGTAACAGACATTGCCTTCGATGCTGGTTACGAGAGCCTGGAAGGATTTTCACGAGCCTTCCGCCGCGCGTATGGCCTCTCGCCCAGTCATTACCGGCGCATCCCCTTTCCGCGGGTGCATCTGCCCAGCCCAGGTAACATCCATTACGATCCCTTGCGAGGCCAGCCATACCAATTTCATGATAAAGGAGTGTTAAACATGGACATTGTTGATCGTTTGCTTGACCACGATATGTGGATGACACGTCAGATGTTGGTGCGCGCCCGGAATTTGACCGATGAACAGTTGGACGCACCGGTAGCCGTGCCGCCAAACCCTTTACCCTTTGAATCGTCGGAAGGGACATTGCGCGAATCGTTGAACCGCCTGGTGTTTACCAAAGAGGTCTGGTTAGCGGCCGTCGGCCGACGGCCGTTCCCCAATGACCCAGACAAATCGGTTGCCAACATGCTGAAACGTCTGGATGCGGCCTTCATTGAGTTTGCCGAAGTCGTGCGCCAGGTACGCGACGAGAATCGTTGGGATGAGATGTTTGTAGACGCTTCCTGCGAACCGCAGGAACAATTCAGTTACGGCGGCATGGTCGCCCACGTCATCACCTTTTCCGCCTTTCGTCGCCATGCGGCGTTGAAAATCCTGGAAATGCTGGGCATCAATGATTTGGGGTATGGCGACCCCATCGAATGGGAACGAAAGGTTACATCCCAAGAGAATTAAGCGCCAGATTCAAACTATGCAAGATGGGAAACGGCCGTCTGGTTATTTCCAGACGGCCGTTTCCCTGTCTATGATGAAGGAGGCCAAAGGGGAAAATTCTGGCCTGACCAAACGGGTCAAAATTGCCGTGCCACAGGAAGAATGGGTCGCCTTTGGCGTTACCGCCCGGCGATAACTCCGGGCAGAAACACAGCATGAGAGAAAACCTTCCCGGAGATTTCCATTAGAGGTGCCTCCGGGAAGGTGAATGGTAAAAACAACACACAACTTCCTGCGCGGCCGTGTCATAAACAATAATGCCTTCATGGCTATCATCTAATTGCGCCGCCAATTCCCCCTGCTCATTCCAGACCGCCGATTCCCCGGCACACACATCACCGTCAGCCAGCCCCACACAATTTGCCATCAAAACAGTTAACCCATCATCACGCGCAATCGTGGCTAATCTTTGATGGGCGGCTGTGACCCCCCGTGCATGTTTAGCCACACTGGCCACATAAACGGCCGCTCCCTGTTCATGGGCATCCGCCGCATGTTCCGGCGCAGACAGTTCATAACAAATCGCCAGCGCCACCTTGTATTGGTCGCCAATAAAGCTCACCGTGCTTTGTCCACTGACAAAATAGGGTTCCTCATCGGGGTGTAAATACTTTTTGGCATAAAGTTGCCGGGGTTGACACGGCCGTAACAACACCATGCCAATGCAAATACCGTCCTCCTGTCTGATGGGCGCGCCCACGCCAACCGTCATCTGATGGGCATCGGCAAGCTGTTGGAAGGGTTGCAAACGGCCGTCTTCCACATCCATCGCCAACTCTTTCGCCAACGTCGGTTCATACCCTGTCAGCGATAGTTCGGGGAAAATGATGAGGTCGGGGTGGTGGGGTACGGCCGTGTCAATCAATCGCAAATGCCGCGCTGCATTCCCCTGCACATCACCCGCCACCGGTCTAATCTGCATCAGACAAATCTTCATCTGGTTCCCTGCTTAAACTGACTTTATATAGTAGGCGTAAGTGGTGGTTTACCCACCATCCGCTTCTCGCCATGTTGGGCAGCCACCCATTGACCACACTCCCTGACGAGTACATCTGGTAGTGTAACTTCATGGCCGGAGCCAGGACAGGTGTGTGAAGTCAGCACGATCCTTCGCAGCGTCTTCCAGATCGTCACGAGGGGTTGACTTACCAGAGAGCAGGGCTTCAAACCCAATCAGACGTGACCGTACGCTGCGTAACTCACCGACATCGTCTGCCAGGGCATCCTTCCCAGGCCACACGACCGCCCCAGACCGCAAAGGTATGGATGCAAGTCCGTCGTCGCCGCGAATCAGATATGTTAGCTCCAGACGGACCCCGCCGCGCTCAAATCCCGTGCCTCCGTCCTCATCGTCAGCTGGAGCATGACGCCAGCCGTTAATCAGAAGCAAATTCGTAATCTGCGGAACGTCCACGAACCACACTGCCAGGTCTACATCGTCATGCAGCCTTGTTACCGATCCAACATAAAAATCCACTGCCCAGCCGCCGAACAACCAGTAGTCAATACCCACTTTCTGCAAACTTTCGCTCACTTCGGCAAGCGCAGACAACTGTAGCGATGCTTGCTCTTCAATCACATTCATCTTGCTGTCCAACTATTTGATAAGCCGACTTGGTACACAACAGATCATCACCAGTTTACTGTATTGTATGCCAATCCTGAAAGTCTGGTCAAAGTAGCAGAGATACAGGATTACCAACCTTGCCAGCCGATGGGAACGTAAGGCGTGACCCGCTAAAGCTGGCAAAATCATTTTGCTCCATAATTTTGTACCAACGGCCGTTACCAACGAAACTGATGCGGCCCCCACGTCACCCAGGCAAAACCATCATAGCCATAATAGGGCACAATGGCCCGTCCTGGCGGCGCAACCTGGTCAATTCGTTCCAACTCTTCCGCCGAAAATTGGATGGTAAGGGCCGGTAACGCATCCTCCAAATGCTGCTGGCGGCGTGGGCCAATAATCGGGCTGGTGATGCCCGGTTGCTGCGCACACCAGGCCAGCGCCAGTTGATAGGGTGTGCAGCCCTTCTCCGCGCTCAGCGCCAGCACCACGTCCAACACCGCAAAAGCCGCTTCCGTGTAGTGCATCTCCTTCGCCCGTGTCCAGAAGGCATCAAAACGGGAATCGGCGGGAGACGGCCGTCCGCGCTCATACTTGCCGCTGAGGAAACCGCCTGCCGTTGGCGAATAGGGGTTGACGGCAATCCCATATGTCTGTGCCATCGGAATCAGTTCCCGCTCGGCCCGCCTGTCCAGCATATGATAAGACGGCTGCTCGCTCACAAACCGATTCAAGCCATACTCCTTCGCCACCCACAACGACTCCACAATCTGCCAGGCGGCAAACGTGCTCGTGCCGATGTAGCGCACCTTGCCTGCCCGTACCAGATCATCCAGCGCCCGCAGCGTCTCATCAATCGGAATCTCGTTCGAAGGATGATGAAGCTGGTACAGATCAATATAATCCGTTTGCAGCCTTCGCAGCGACGCCTCACACTGTGCAATCAGATGACGGCGGCTGCTGCCCATCGCATTGGGGTCATCAGACATCGGGAAATACGCTTTTGTCGCCAGCACCACCCGCTCCCGCCGCCCTTTCAGCGCCCTGCCCACAATCTCCTCACTCCGCCCCCGCCCAAAGCTGAAATTTGCCGGATCATGCCCATACACATTGGCCGTGTCTATAAAATTGATACCCACTGCCAATGCCGCGTGAATGATGGCGATTGATTCCGCCTCATCCGTGCGCCCACCAAAGTTCATGCAGCCCAAACAAAGTTGGCTGACTTTGACGCCGGTGCGTCCCAGACTTTTATATTCCATCCTGTCACACTCCTTGAGAATCGTTTTGCCAGTTTATACGCCCTGGCGTGGAAGTTTAATGTAGTGAGAGATGGGTTCAGCGTGTTTGATGGTTTAAGTGGCTATCTCTAGCGTAATCCGGCAAACAGATCATCTTCAACCTGACGGCCGCCGTTGACCAGACTGTAAACACGGTAAAGTGATTGCCGTCCCCACCACTGTTGATGTGCCGCTTCCGGGGCTTGCGTCAGTTGCTCATAAAAGCCAACGATCTGGCTCTGGTGGCATAGGGCGGCCTGTAAGACCGTGCGCCAGTAGGCGGTGGCGTCAATGCGGGTGGTGATGGCCCACTCCTCCCAACCCACATGGCCCCGTTCCACCCCATCTACCATCATGGCAAAATGGCCGATATATTGCTGCACCACCGCCATTGTCGTTTTGGAATCTACGGCGTAATACAGTTTGGCAACCATGTGCGGCGGCTCATCGCCGGGGCAGGCATAGGCGACGTCGGCGGCGCAGAGCAGCGCGGCCGTTGTCAATTGCGAGGTAGCGATGTGGTCGGGGTGGCCATAGTAACCGTCCGGGGCAAAAGTGACCACGACCTGCGGCCGTATCCGGCGAATGTGTGTGGCAATGCGCTGAATCGCTTCGGC
>CAYXUZ010000225.1:0-1608 GCA_964467705.1 uncultured Ardenticatenaceae bacterium
CGCTGCCGCCGAATTTGCCCACGACGCCCACTTTGTCAACTTGCAGCCCACCCCATTCCCCGCCGCCCTGCTCACGGCCGTAGCCGACGCCATCGGTCTGCCCCTGGGTGGCCCCACGCCGCCAGACACACAGCTACTCACCTATCTGCAACAAAAAGAATTACTGCTGGTGCTGGAAAACTTTGAACATCTGGTAGACGGCGCAGACATCCTGTCGGAACTGCTGCACACGGCCCCCAGCCTGAAACTGTTGGTCACATCCAGAGAGGCGCTAAATCTACAAGAGGAGTGGCAGTATCCGGTGGGGGGTCTGGCTTTCCCCGGCGACCACCTGGGGCCAGCCTGGGAACAATCGGCAGCGGTGCAGTTATTTGCGGACCGGGCGCGGCGGGTACGGCCGTCCTTCAACCCCACCGAGGAAGCCGAAGGTATGTTACACATTTGCCGGTTGGTCAACGGCACACCGCTGGCGCTGGAACTGGCTGCCTCCTGGACAAAGGCGCTGGACACGGCCGCCATCGCCGCCGAAATTGAAAAAAACATCGCCTTTCTGGAAACCAACCTGCGCAATGTGCCTGAACGCCATCGTAGTATGCGCGCCGTTTTTAACCAGGCGTGGCAACAGTTGTCCCCGGCCGAGCAAGCGGTCTTTAAGCGCCTGTCGGTCTTTCGTGGTGGCTTTCTGGCCAAAGCCGCGCTGTCTGTAGCCGGCGCCTCGTTAACCACCTTATCGGCGTTGGTAGACAAATCCCTGCTGCGTTGGGAATCGGGCGGGGGGCAGCAAGATGGGCACGGCCGTTACCAGATTCACGAACTGTTGCGCCAGTTTGCTTCCGGCCAATTGGCGGCCACCCCCGAAGACGCCGCGCAAACGCTGGCGCAGCATAGCGCCTATTACTGCGCCTTTTTGCACCGCCGCGCCGATGAACTCATTGGCCCCGGCCAGGTGAAAGCGGTGCGCGAAATCACCGCCGAACTGGAAAACGTGCGCGCCGCCTACGCCCATGCCGTGCAGCAGGCGGACATCGCCGCCCTCAGCCAGGCGTATTACCCTTTGCAAACCTTTTGTGACTATCAAGGACGTTTTCGGGAAGAGGAACAGTTGCTGGCAACGGCCGTGACCCGCCTGCAAACCCTGCCTCCCACCCACGAAACCAGCCACCTGCTTGCCGGTCTGCACACCTTCCTGGGCTGGACCTATATCCGGTTGGGCCACCTGGCGCAGGCCCAAGACGCTTTTACCCACAGCCAGCAGCTTTATGAAAAATTATCGGTTGACCCACCACCCGGTTTTGCCAGAGACCCCATCAGCGGATTGGCGCTGGTTGCCAACATCAGGGGCGACTATCAGGCAGCACTGGCCTATTGCCAGCAGGCGCAGCAATGTGCCACTTCTCGCCAGGATATGGCCGGTTTGCAGGTGGTCTGGTATGTGTGGGCGGATGTACTGCTGCATCTGGGCCGGTACGACGAGGCGCGGCAGGCGGCACAGCAAGGGCACGAGGCGTGCCAGGCCACCGGCAACCTGTGGATGCTGGCCTATCTGCTCATCATCATGGGCAATATCGCCCGCGCCCAGGGTGAATATACGCTGGCCGCGCAGCAGTT
>CAYXUZ010000225.1:1618-9411 GCA_964467705.1 uncultured Ardenticatenaceae bacterium
GCATGAACGACCCCGAAGGCATGGCGCTGGCGGTCAATTATCTGGCGCAGATTGCCCATATGCAGGGGCGCTTTGCGGATGCCCGTGAACTGTACCGGCGTAACCTGGCGATCTACCGGGAGATTGGCGACCAGGGCGGGCAGGTGCGCACGTGGCAAGGTGTGGGGGACACGGCCGTGGCTCAGGGTGAATGGGATACGGCCGTTGCCAGTTACCACAAAGCACTGCAAATCTCCACCCAAATGCAATGGGAACCACTCATCCTCTCCTTGCTGGTCAGCATCGCCCATTTGCTGCACGCCGCCGGGGAAAAAACGCGCAGCCAGGAACTGGCGGCCTTTGCCCGCCAGCATCCCGCCGCCGAACAAGAGACCAGGGAACGCGCCGCTGCCTTGCTACCCACCGGCAGGCTCACGTTGCCGCTGCGGGAAAATAGCGCCATTGTCATTGCCACCCAAACGCTGACCGAATTGGAAATGCAGCCCCTCCGTTTTCCGGCGGCGGGCCAGCCCACGCCGGTTATGCCCGGCCAACCGCCCGGTCAACCACTGGTAGACCCGCTCACCAACCGCGAACTGGAAGTGCTGCACCTCATTGCCGAAGGGCTGTCAAACCAGGAGATTGCCGACCAACTGGTCATCTCTGTGGGCACGGTGAAGTCATACACCGGGGCCATCTACAGCAAACTGGCGGTAGCCAGCCGCACCCAGGCGGTGGCCCAGGCGCGGCAGTTGGGTCTGATCCAGACCTGACAGGTTTTGCAAAACCTGTCAGGTCTTTAGGCTAAAATACGCCCGACTAACGCTCAATAAACGCTCCCAACCCCCAACCCAACCCTTAAAACCAACCTTTGCCAGATGTGAGATGGTTAGCCGTGCCCTACACTATCCTCATTGCTCACCACCCAAACGAATTCGTAAGACCGGTGTAAATCAAGATTATTTTCACATGGAGATTGACATGAACAAGGTAAAAACTATTGCTCTTGAATTAATTCTTTTCCTGCTGGCGGTGTTGTTTTTAAGCAGCTTCGTCTGGTATCCCCGCCAGCCCGCTGTTTCTTTGAATCCGGCGCAAGACCCGATTCTGGCGAAAGTCTCGGAAACATCGGCAGCTATCGCTGAGTATGAAAACCGGGCGGCGGCCGTTCCCGCCGAGGCCAAACTGGATTACGCCTACGCCCGGCCCTGGCTGGAAAAATCGGAAACGGCCGTATCCTATAGCGATGCCCTGCCACTGCTCTATGCCCAACGGCTCGGCAACTGGCCGCCCATCCAGCCCACACAGGCCCCGCTGATGGACCTGACGTACCCACAGCAGTATGGCACCTGGCCCCATACACACTAACACTTGATGGGTGGTAGGTTGCAAGTTGCAGGTTACTTGCCACCTGCCACCTGCAACCTGCCACTAAAAAGAGGTAAACCCATGATGACTTTAACTCCCACCCTGGATATGCCATTGGCAAAAGCTGATATAGCGAAACTGGAACTGGCCCTACAAGGCCAACTCATCCTGCCCGGCGACCCGGAATATGACGCCGCCCGCGCCGTCTGGAACGGCATGATTGACAGATACCCGGCCATGATTGCCCGCTGCGAAACGACACAAGATGTAGTCACGGCCGTGACCTTTGCCCGCCAACACGATCTGCTGCTCTCCGTGCGTGGCGGCGGCCATAATGTGGCCGGGCACGCCACCAACGACGGCGGTCTGGTGATTGACCTCTCGCCCATGAAGCAGGTGGTGGTCAACCCGGAACGGCGCACCGTGCGCGTGGGCGGCGGCGTGACCCTGGGGGAACTGGACGCGGCCACGCAGCAGTATGGCCTGGCTGTGCCCACCGGCGTCGTGTCGGAAACCGGCATTGCCGGGCTGACGTTGGGCGGCGGTTTTGGCTGGATGCGCAACAAATATGGCCTGACCTGTGACAATTTGTTGGCGGCGGAAGTGGTGCTGGCCGACGGCCGTGTCCTGCACGCCAGCGAACGGGAAAACAGCGACCTCTTCTGGGGGCTGCGCGGCGGCGGCGGCAACTTTGGCGTTGTCACCGAGTTTGAATTCCAGGCGCACCCGTTGGGGCCGGAAGTGATGCAGGTGGCCGTTTTCCATGATGGCGAAGCGATGGGCGAGGTGCTGCGCACCTTCCGCGACTTCTGTACCACCGCCCCCGACGAGATCAGCCTGTTGGCCGCCTGTGGTGTCTTCCCACCCGGCGCGGAGATATTCCCCAAAGAGCTGCACGGCCGTCACTTTGTGGCTCTCATCGGCGTCTACATCGGCGATGCGGCCGAGGGTGAGCGTATCTTGCAGCCCTTACGCGACTTCCGCCCACCGCTGTTTGACGCCAGCAGCCGCCTGCCTTACGTGACGGCGCAGACCTTTTTCGACGAAGATTACCCGGCGGGTGAGATGCGCTACTACTGGAAATCACTTAACCTGACGACGCTGAACGATGCGGCTATAGACACCCTGGTAGCCCATGCCCGCCGCCAACCGTCGGCGCACAGCACCACCGACATCTGGTACAACGGCGGCGCGATTCAACGGGTGCGTGACGAGGCAATGGCTTTTCACGGCCGTCATGTCAACTTCGTCATCAACCCGGAGGCCAACTGGGAACACCCCGCAGAAGACGCCGAGAACATCGCCTGGGTGCGCGACTTTCTGGCGGCGATGCAGCCCTACTCTGATGGCAGCCGCTACCTCAACTTCCCCGGCTTCCAGGAAGAGGGCGATGCCATGATGCGCGCCGCCTTCGCTGGCAAATATGAGAAACTGGCGGCGCTGAAACGGAAATACGACCCGACGAATCTGTTTCGTTTGAACCAGAACATCAAACCGGGATGAGATGGTGATCAGTGGCCGGTAATCGGTGGTGCGTTCTGCATCGCCGATTACCGGTTTTGCCGTTTCTCCTGCAAGCCCCTTGCCCATTCGTGGCGATTCATACCTGGCGAATTACAGGTCACGTTATTGCCCCTGACTTAAATCACTTGACACTACAAACAGAATCATAGACACTCCCCCATATGGGCGACCCACGCCTACAACCCACTTTGAAAACGGAGTACAAGTTAAAATGAAAGAGAATCTGAACCCATTTGCAATCGCGCAGGCTCAGTTAGATGAAGCTGCGGCAGTTTTACAACTCGACCCCGACATGCACGCCTTTTTGCGGGAACCGATGCGGGAATTCCATTTCACCATTCCGGTGCGTATGGACGACGGCCGTACCCAAACCTTCCAGGGTTTTCGCGTACAGTACAATGACGCGCGCGGCCCGGCCAAAGGCGGTATCCGCTTCCACCCCGACGAAACCATAGACACCGTGCGGGCGTTGGCGGCGTGGATGACCTGGAAAACGGCCGTTTCCGACATCCCCCTCGGCGGCGGCAAAGGCGGCGTTATTTGTAACCCCCGCGAACTGTCGCAGGGCGAATTGGAGCGGCTCAGTCGCGGCTATATGCGGAACATCGCCCGGCACATCGGCATTACCAAAGACGTACCCGCCCCCGATGTAAACACCAATCCGCAAATCATGGCCTGGATGTTGGACGAATATGAAGTGCTGACCGGCCGGCATGAACCAGGCGTCATCACCGGCAAACCGCTGCCGTTGGGCGGCTCACAGGGGCGCACCCCGGCTACGGCATTGGGCGGTCTGTTCACCATCCGCGAAGCGGCCAAAGTGCAGGGGATGACGTTAAATGAGACCACCTGTGCCATTCAGGGCTATGGCAATGTGGGCGGCAATGCGCACCAATTGGCGGCCCAATTTGGCCTGAAAGTAGTGGCGGTCAGCGACGAGTTTGGCGCGATCTACAACCCGCATGGCCTGGATGCCCGAGTGGTGAGCGACCATGTGCGCCGCACAGGGAAGGTGATTGACTGCCGGGAAACAGAGCAAATGAGCAATACAGAGCTGCTGGAACTGCCGGTAGAGATCCTCATTCCGGCGGCCATTGAAAATCAGTTAACCGCGCAAAATGCAGCCCGCGTACAGGCCAAAATTGTGGCCGAACTGGCGAATGGCCCGACGACGCCGGAAGCGGACAACATTCTCAACGACAAGGGCGTGTACATCATCCCCGACTTTTTGTGCAATGCGGGTGGTGTCATTGTCTCTTACTTTGAAATGGTGCAGAACGGGTACCAGTTCTATTGGGACGAGGCGATGGTGAATGAGCGGCTGGACCGCAAGATTACGACGGCTTTCCAGGCGGTTCATGCCATGTCGCAGGCGAAGAAGGTAGATACCCGCGTGGCCGCTTACCTGGTGGCGGTGGACCGGGTAGCGGAAGCGGTGCGGCTGCGCGGTTGGGTGTAAGTAAAAGAAAAGGGGGCGTGGCCCCCTTTTCTTCTATTCACTCAGGTATTTGTCAAACCAGCGTTTGATGTGGTGCAGGCGTTGGATGCGGCGGTCGGTACGGCCGTCACGACTTAACCCGTGTGACTCTTCCGGGAACAAGACCAGCTCCGTGTCCACGCCCAGCCGTTTGAGAGCCACAAACACCTGCTCCCCCTGCTCCCGGTCACAACGTAAATCTGATTCGCTGTGAATGACCAGCGTGGGGGTGCGGGCATTGCCAATGTGGCTGATCGGCGATTGCTGCCAGTAACCGGCCAGGTCTTCCCAGGGCGGGGTGGGCAGGCCAACCAGAAATTGTGTCATCCAATTCATATCCGACGAGCCGTAGAAGCTAAGCAAATTGCTGACCACGCGCAGGGCGACGGCCGCTTTGAAGCGGTGGGTTTTGCCGATGATGAGAGTGGTCATATAGCCGCCATAGCTGCCACCCATGACACCCATGCGCTGCGCGTCTACAGTGGGTAAGGCGGCCACATAATCGGCCCAGGCCATCACATCGGCGTAGTCTATGGTGCCCCAGCGGTTGGCAATGGCGGCGGCGTGGGCATCGCCGTACCCCTGGCTGCCGCGTGGATTGCTAAAGGCAACGACGTAGCCTTGCGCGGCCAGGAAGTGGAATTCATGCATGAAGGCACGGCCGTACTGCATCATCGGCCCCCCGTGAATTTCAATGATCGCCGGGTATTGCCGGGTGGGGTCAAAATCGGGCGGCGTCAAAATCCAGCCGTGTAATTCATGGCCGTCCGGGCCATCAAACCACACTTCTTCCAATTGTCCCCAGTTGATTTCGGCAAAAAGTTCCTGGTTGAAATGCGTGAGCGCGGTGGCGTGTGGTTCATGCAGGCTGCGCCGCCACACCTGCCCAGTGGTGGTGGGGTTGCCCCACAGGAAGGCCAGTTGGTTTTGGGCGGCGTCCAGGCTGAAACTGCCCACCAGACCGGGTTCGTCAATGACGCGCTCATAATCGCCCGTTTGCACGTCGAAGGCCAGCAGGGGTTGGTTGCCCAGTTCGGTGGCCTGGTTGTAGACGGTACGGCCGTCTACCGACCAGATGGGTGGTGGTTGCGGTGTATTGCTACCCACATCTGTCAGCGAAGCCAGGCTGAGGTGCAAATCGTGGGCGGCGGAAATGTTACGCGCCTGCCCACCAGCGGTGGGCACAACGTACAGACAGCTATTTTGGCCCCAGTCGCCCAGACGGGCGCGGCCCAGATAGGCGATGGTCTGGCCGTCGGGGGAGAAGGAAGGGGAGAATTTACGGCCGTGATGCCCCGTTTCTACCTGCACCGCCTCCCCGCCCGCCGCTGGCATCAGGTACAGTTCTGTCTCGTCCGGGTGCAGGTCGGGTTCCGGGTGATGGTTGGAGACGAAGAGGATGGTACGGCCGTCGGGCGACCAACACGGTTCTGTTTCCTGCGTATCGCCGCTGGTGAGTTGTGTGCCTGCGCCCGATTGCGCGTCAAACGTCCAGATGTGCCATTTTTCCTGCGGTAAATAACCCGCGCCATCATATTTGTAATTCAAACTGGTAATGTGCCGGGCCACCACGCCCAGCTTTTTCTTTTGTTCATCCTTTTCCCGCGCTATGGCTTCTTCATCCTTCTGGCGGAATTGGGCCAGGAATTGTGTGCCGTCCGGCGACCAGGCGAAGCTGGCAAAGTTGCCCTGAACATTGGTCACGGGCCGCGCTTCGCCGCCGCCAAAGGGGATGGCGTATAGTTGCATCTGCTTTTCGTCTTTGCGGTTGGAAAGGAAGGCGATGATGGAACCGTCCGGCGACCAGCGAGGGTGGGTGTCGGTCTGGTCGCCGTAGGTGAATTGGCGCGGTGGGGTACGGCCGTCGGCCGCCACCAACCACAGATTCACATACTTCTTCTCCGTCTTCCGGTCAACCCGGCTCAGACCGAAAATAATGTGCTGTCCATCCGGCGAGATTTGCGGGTCGCTGACCAGTTGCAGGTTATAGAGGTCTTCGGCCGTTAACGGCCGTTTCGTTTCTGTCATATTCTTCTCCTTCGTGCATTGTCACGAATTACATGGCTTGTTTTCATCTACGGCCGTGACCGCCACCACCAGCCCATCAATCCTACCGCCAACAGCAGGCCGCCGCCAATGAAGAGGAAGGAGAAGTTGTTGGTGGTTGATGGCTGGTCGCTAGAGGCTGGTGGTTGGTCGCTGGCAGTGGGTGTGGGTGGTAGTTCGGCCACTTCGGTAGCCGGAATGGGTGTGTCCGTTGGGAGCGGTGTGGCAGTGGGCACGGCCGTGTCCGTTGGTGCAGGCGTGACCGTTTTGGTAACAGTTGGTGTGCGCGTTGGGCTGCGCGTTGGGCGAGGAGTGTTGGTGGGCCGGGGAGTGTTGGCGACGGCCGTTTCCGTGGCAGCAACAGTCGCTGCGGCGGTATGGGTGGGGGCATCGGGGTTGGGGGTGTGGGTGGGGACGGCCGTGCCGTCCGGTGTGTCCGTTGAATCGGCGGCGGTGGGCGGTGGTGGTGCGTTCCCACCTGGTGGCGCACCCGGTGCTGAACCGCCCTCTTTATCCTGCACCAGATACAACACCGAGCCGCCAATCATGCAGTAATCCCCGGCCGTTTGCACACACAACGCGCCGGGCAAATCTACCGTAAACATGCCGTTTTGCGCCGTAATGGTACGACGTCCGCCCCACATGTCTACCAGGACGGCCGTGTTAGCCGTGGCTTCAATCTCTGCCTGCTGCGGCGCAGGCAGCCGCGAAAAGAGGACGTGCGTGGTGTATGTGCCCTGATCCAGCCGCACCTGCCCCACATGATCCCATCGTTCCCGCTGCGCCCCCTGCACCCCCGCCAGATAACGAATCGCTACCTGATAGGCGCTAAACGCGGGCCGCCGTGAGCCATCCATACGTAGCAATCCAAAAGGTTCCGGGTTGGCTGCTTCGTCGCCAGGTACATCCTGCAATTTATAGATGGCGATGCGCTGCGCCCCGGCGGCGATGGCCACCGCCAATGCTTGCGGTACATAAGCCGCCTGCTCATCCAGCGTCACCTGAAACGTCCAATTGCTCACCGGCCACGCCGGGTCATTGCTGGGCGGGGCGTTCGTTTCCACTAGCCAAAGCGGTTTCCAGGGGATGCCCCGGCTTTGCACCGCACCGTAGAAATTCTGGATGAGCGAAAAAACGGCGTCGGGCTGAAAGTAGAGATGGGCGGTGATGGCGTCGAAGTAGTAGCTGTGGTCTGGGGCGGCGGGGTCCGCTACTATGATGTCCAAAAACTCATAGATGTAGTTGGGATTCCAAAAGTAGGTGAAGGCGGGCAGGTGTATGACGGCGTTGGGGTTCGTTTCTTTGGCAACCAGATAGGATGTGCGCTGTAGTTGGAAGAAGTCGTTGGCCGAGCCGGGCCAGGTGAAACCAGGGGCGTTGGGGTCGTTGATGTCTGGCT
>CAYXUZ010000226.1:0-9080 GCA_964467705.1 uncultured Ardenticatenaceae bacterium
CGGATCCGGAGTCTGGTCCGAATCCTGAGTCCGGCCAGCATCCGGGGGCCGGCCAACAAAGACGGGGGCCATCTGGCGGCGGTAATCGGCGCTGGCGTGAATGTCGCCCATCACGTCGCCACCCAGGTCGTTCAGAACAAGAGCGGCCGCGGCGGCGATGTTCTCGTCCGTCAGCCGCTTACCAACCAGGGCTGCACCGACGGAGGGTGCGGCCGTCGCCTTAGGCGTCAACCCACCCACGGCCACACTGCACGCCGTACACTCACCCGTCAGGCTGACGGTGATGTTGGCACAGGCGCCCACCATCGCATAACGGGAAGCGGGGTTGAACAACTTGGCATAGGCCGAACCATTTTCGGTGGCTTCGGCGGCGACTTCGACGGCCGTCAATACCTCATTCTCCGCCAGCGCCGTCTCAAACAGCCCGGTGAAAAAGTTGGCCGCATGGACGCTGCGTGCCCCATTCGCCCCGGCGATGTGGAAGGTCGCGCCCAATGCCAGAAAAACCGTTGGCAGGTCAGAGGCCGGGTCGGCGTGGGCCACATTACCGCCCACCGTGCCCCGGTTGCGCACCTGCGGGTCGCCAATCATTCCGGCGGCGTGTTTCAGTGCGTCGGGGAAGTGGCGGTCGCCTTCGGCGGCGACAGTGGCATGGGTCGTGAGCGCGCCAATACGGAAGCTGTTACCGCTCTTGGTAATGCCGCGCAGCCCATCAATCCGGCCAATATCAATCAACACGCCAGGGTCCGACAGGCGCATCTTCATCACCGGCAGCAGGCTGTGCCCACCGGCAATAAATTTGCCGCCATGTTGCCCCATCAGGGCTACGGCTTCGTCCACCGAACCGGCCCGGTAGTAATCAAATTTTGGTGGATACATTAGTTACCTCCTCCGTTGCCGGCAGCAACGATAGCATTGTGGATTTTTTCGGCCGTCAGCGGCATCTCTAAATGTCTGATACCCAACGGGGCCAGCGCATCCATCACGGCGCTGACAATGGTTGTTGTGGCGGCAATCGTGCCCATCTCGCCCGCCCCTTTCACGCCCAATGGGTTGTGCGGCGAGGGCGTCTCGTTGCGGTCAACCTGGATGTGGGGGAAACGGTCGGCGCGGGGCATAGCATAGTCCAGCATCGTGGCCGTCAGCAGTTGGCCGTTACTGTCATAAACGCCATGTTCCCACAATGCCTGGCCCACGCCCTGCGCAATGCCACCCACAATCTGCCCTTCGACGATGAGCGGGTTGATCACCTTGCCCACATCATCTACGGCCGCATACTTTTGAATCGTCACTTCGCCGGTATCGCGGTCAATTTCCACCTGGGCCACGTGGGCGCTGTTGGGGAAGGTGAAGTTGGCCGGGTCGTAGAAGGCGGTCTCTTCCAGACCCGCTTCCATGCCGGGGGGCATATTGTCGGCGGTGGTCAGGGCAAAGGAGAGTTCACCAAAGGCTTTGGCCCGGTCGGGTGCGCCTTTGACGTGTACCTTGCCGCTGGCCTGGTCATACACCATGTCTGCCGGGTCGGCTTCCAGCAGGTGGGCGGCCAAAAGGGTCAGTTTGTTGCGGATTTTTTCGGCGCTCTTGACCAATGCGCTGCCGCCAATGGCGGCGCTGCGGCTGCCGTAGGTGCCCACGCCGTAGGGGGTGCGCTCGGTGTCGCCATGAACGATTTCCACATCTTCAAAGGGGACGCCTAACTCGTCGGCCACAATTTGGGCAAAGGTGGTTTCGTGCCCCTGCCCGTGGGCGTGGGAGCCGGTGAGTACGGTCACTTTGCCGGTGGGGTGGACACGAATGACGCCGCTTTCAAACAGGCCAATGCCCGCGCCCAGCCCGACAGCCACGGCGGACGGGGCCGGGCCGCTGGCTTCGATGCAACTGCTAAAACCGACGCCCACGAGACGGCCGTCTTTGCGCGCCTTTTCCTGTTCTTTCCGCAACCCTTTGTAGTCCGCCAGTTGCTCGATTTTGTCAAAGAGGGCGGGGTAGTCACCGCTGTCGTATTGCAGGGCAACGGGAGTCTGGTAGGGGAATTCGTCGGGCTGAATGAGGTTTTTACGGCGCAGTTCCACCGGGTCCATCTTTAAATCCTGGGCGGCAATGTCCATTAACCGTTCCAGCACGTAGCTGGCTTCGGGGCGGCCCGCGCCGCGGTAGGCGTCTACGGGCACGGTGTTGGTCATGGTGCCGTAGGATTCACCGAAGATAACGGGGATTTTGTAGAGGCCGGAGAGCAGGGTGATGTAGAGGGCGGTGGGGATCAGGGGAGCAAAGGTAGAGAGGTACGCGCCCATGTTGGCCCAAGTGGTGACGTAGAGGCCGGTGATAGTACCATCGCTTTTCAGGCCCAGTTTGGCGTGGGTGACGTGGTCACGGCCGTGCGCGTCCGTCATGGAGGCTTCACTGCGTGTAGACACCCATTTGGCCGGCCGGTTCACGGCGCGTGATACCCAGGGCACAATCACTTCTTCGGCATAATGGAAAATTTTGCTGCCAAAACCGCCACCCACGTCCGGGGAAATGACGCGCAGTTTGTGTTCGGGGATTTGCAGCGTGAACGCGCCCAGCAGCAGCCGGATGGTGTGGGGATTCTGGCTGGTTGTCCACACCGTCATGTTTTCCATGAAGGCATCCCACTGGGCAGCGCAGGCGCGCGGTTCCATGGCGTTGGGGATGAGCCGCTGGTTGATCAATTCCAACTCAACCACGTGATCGGCGCTGGCGATGGCCTGCGCGGCAGCATCTTTGTCACCCAGGGGCCAGTGGAAACTGCAATTGTCGGGTACGTCATCATGCACCAGCGGCGCACCGGCGTCCATCGTTCCTTTGGCGTCTACGACGGCCGTCAGCGGCGTGTAATCCACCTCGATCAAATCCACCGCATCATGGGCGATGTAGGCATTCTCGGCAACGACGACGGCTACCGGGTCGCCAACGTGCCGCACCTTGCTCACAGCCACAACCGGATGGGCCGGGGTCTTGATGCCGGGCGGCGTAAAACCGCAGGGCAGCCCACCCACATTGGCGAAGTCCGACCCGGTGTAAACGGCGACCACGCCCGGCAGCGCGGCGGCTGCCGACGTATCAACGCTGTTGATGGTGGCGTGGGCATAAGGGCTGCGTTTAATGGCTACATGCACCATGCCGGGCATGGACAGGTTGGCCACGTAGCGCCCTTTGCCCTGAATAAAACGCGGGTCTTCCACCCGCTTCATGGATTTACCTTTGTAGTTAGCCATCAGTCACCTCCCGCCATGGCCTGCGCGCCGGCTTTGACTGCCCGGACGATGTTTTCGTAACCGGTGCAGCGACAGAGATTGCCTTCCAACCCGTGCCGAATTTCTTCGTCGGTGAGGTGGGCATTGCCTTCGGCCAGTTTGGTCGCGGCCATAATCATGCCAGGGGTGCAAAAGCCGCATTGCAGGCCATGTTTGTCCCAAAAGGCTTGCTGCATGGGGTGCAGGTTCCCGTTACTGGCCAGCCCTTCGATGGTGGTGACGCTGGCGCCATCAGCCTGGACGGCGAGGACTGTGCATGATTTCACGGCCGTGCCGTTCAAATGAATGGTACAGGAGCCGCATTGGGTGGTGTCGCAGCCAATGTTGGCCCCTGTCAGGCCCAGCTCATCGCGCAAGAAGTGAACCAGCAGCATACGCGGTTCCACGTCACGCTCATAAGCTTTGCCGTTGACAGTCATGGATACTTTCATGTTTTACCGCCTCCTATTCCTGAATTGTGAACGAACGGATAAATGAGTGGGGAAATCAGGTGTTTGTTTGTGGGGGGATCACCTCCTTGCCAGAAGAGGTAATTGGGTAATTGGGTAATTAAGTGATTGCTCAATTACCCAATTACCCAATTACTTCAATTTCCGGGCTACTTTGTTGGCAATCAGTCCGGCAAACCAATCAAGCAAAATATAGAGAACAAACAGGCCGCCAGCGGCGATAACCACTTTGCGGATGAGTTCGGCCTGGTCTTCGTTGGCCAGCACCTCTTCGGCCATATGGCGAGCGACGCCGAGGGCAAATTCGGTTTGGGAGGGAGGGGGTGGGGCGGCGACGGCCGTTTCTTCCCCTCCCTCCCCACCGCCATTCATGCGCGCCGCAATTTGGGCTTCCAGCCCTTCCAGGCTTTGGCGGATGATGGCGTTTGCGGACGTGTCTAACAAGCGTTGGCCGACGCTGGCTAAGCGACCACCCACCTGCGCGTCACCTTCGTAGTGGAGGATGGTGCTGTCGCCGCTGGGTTCCAGACGGAGACGGCCGTTGCCCTTCACAAACCCCGGCGCACCCTTGCCATCTACGACGATGGCATAACTCTCTGGCGATTGGATGTCTGACAACACAATGTTGCCGTTAAAATTGCCTTGCACCGGGCCAACCTTGATTTTGAGAATGCCCTGATATTCATTTTCAGCCACCTGCTCCAGTTTTTCGCAGCCAGGCATGACGTTGGCTAACACGTGTGGGTCAAGCAGCATCGGCCAGATGACCTCGGTGGGGGCGGCAAAAGTATGTGTGCCGTTGATTTTCATCATTATCTCCTCTGAAGGTTTTGAATTATGAAGGATGAATTATGAATCTTCATCTGATGTGGTGCATCCCACGAGTGGGAAACTGCTTTTGTGTTGGGTCACATTATCGTTGAGTTGTGAGGAATGTCTAAAATTAACTCAAGTTAATTGTATCTGTTTTACCTAA
Source organism: uncultured Ardenticatenaceae bacterium (assembly GCA_964467705.1). Taxonomy (GTDB): domain Bacteria; phylum Chloroflexota; class Anaerolineae; order Promineifilales; family Promineifilaceae; genus CAADGU01. The sequence goes on from CAYXUZ010000226.1 coordinate 4,704, forward strand.
AGAGGGGAATGGTGTCAAAAAATGAAGGTGGCGGGTTGCAAGTGGCAAGCGGCAGGTGATCACTTGCCACCTGCAACCTGCTACTTGCCCCGTTCAGTCAGCCAACAGGCACATGGCTTCGCACCCTTCACAATTATGGTAGGTGGCGAGGGCGGTGCGGATGAAACCGTCCGCCATTTCGCGCAGCCGGTGGTCGGTGATGCCCTGAGCGATGCGGTTAACCACGCGCTTGGGCATGAGGTTCATGCCGCGAGGCTGTTCCAGTTCCGCTTGCAGGCGCAGGTTGGCTTCCAGGCGCGTCTGGTCGCCCAGGTCATAAAGCTGCGCTTGAATGGCAAAGATTCCCTGCCCGACGGTTTCGCGCATGGTGGCTTCGGGGTGGATGGGCACGGCCGTGTCCAATTTAATCGGTTGCACAGAAATCGTATGTTCCTTACGGTCTATCTTCCCTTCCAGGTCGGTGAATATGCGGATGGTATATGATCCTAATTCTACCGTCTCATACATCACCCGAATCTGATTGGGCGCATAAGTATGTACCAGTGAAATATGGGGCATAAATTGGGCGACCTGAATCAACTCACTAAAAAAAGTGAGCGTTTCTTGAACTTCCGCAGGGAAAATGAAGGTGCGCTGTATCGAGCCGGAAATTTGGATCATGGAGGCGGTTCAGGGAAATGGGTGGGGGTGGGTTGAGATTTGTCACTTTCTTCAATCAAGCTATCAATACGAGAAGACAGTTCTTCAATCTGGCTGGTGAGGTGCTCTACTTCATCACGGGAGGGCACGCCGCGGGCGCTAAACAAACGGCCGAGTTGCTGCCCCGGTGAGGCGGATTCAGCCACATCTGAGCCTATTGAGAGGAGCTTGTCGCGCAGGCGGGTGGCGTCTTCCCGCGCCAGTTCACCGCGATTGACCAGGGTTTGCAGCCGTTTTTCGATCTCTTCGTCCACATGGTGCAGCATCCCCAGCGGGGCGCTGAGGGTGCGGCGCAGCACATTTACCGTATCGCCACCAGACTGCACCAGCCCGGCAAGGACGGATTGGGGCAGGAATCCACTGCTGCGTTTTTCTTGTTCAAAGATGATTTGGGAGAGGGTGACGGCCGTCAAGTCTTCATCGGTAGTGTGGTCCACTACCTGCACGTCTTCACCCTGGCGGATGAGGTCGGCAATACCATCCAGGGTGATATATTTTTTCTCTTCGGTATCGTACAGTTTGCGATTAGGATACCTTTTAATGACCCGCATGGCCTGTTCCTTTCGATTTTCCCGGAAACGGCCAGTTTCCGGGAAAATGAATCCATGATTCAGTGCGTCATAAGAATTATAGGCAGGATTTCGGGGGATGCAAAAGGGAGATTGGTCATTGACCGTGAAGCAATCGCCAATTTTTAATCTGCAAGCTCCTGATTTTCAAGCGATTCAGTTGTGGAGGGCAACGGCCGTTGCTCCAATTCTTGCAGCGCCTCTATCTTTGCCAGTAAGCTGGAAACCTGATCATTCAAGGCGTCAATGTCCGTTTTGGTCGGTACATTCAGGCGGGTCAACAGAGAATCTACCGGGTTTGGCAGCCGGCGACGGGCTTGCGGTGGCTCTGCTTCTGTTGCTGCTTCTTCGGACTCGATGAATCGGCTCACCCGCGACTTGACGACCCCACCCACGACCACCACCGCACCAATGCCTGCCATTACCAGCCGACGCGATGTTTCGGCGGGGGATACGGCCGTTTCACTCTCCACGATCTCTTCTTCTACAGCAATAACAGCTTCACTCATTTGTACACCTCTTGTCTCGTAACGCGATTTTCCAAATCGCATTACAAATTTTTGTCCGCTCACTTTGTCACCCCCTCACCTTGTCAAGTATACCCCCGCCAAACAAAAAAAGAAGCAGGCTCATTGCCTGCTTCTTCACTGCTTACTGTTTACTGCTTACTGCTTACTGAGCCGCCGGTTTGCTCAACTCTTCCACTTTCTTGTTCAGCCGGGTCACTTTGGTGCTCAGGCTGTTGATGTCATTCTTGGAAGGAATGTTCATGGCGTGCAGCAGGGATTCCATGCGCTTGCCGAACTCTTTCTCCAACCGCTTCTGCGTGTTGCGGATGTTCTTCTCACGCGCTTCCCGCTGCTTGTTGATGTTTTCGCGGGTCTCTTTTTCCAATTTTTCGCCGCGTTCCAACATTTTGGTGGAAAAATCGCCAGCGTTCGTGCGGGCATGTTTCACAGCGTCGGTGGTGGTGGTGACGGTGTAAGAAGCTGTGCCTAAACCAACCAGGTAAACCTTGCGAGCGTTTTCTAAAACGATATTGCTTTTTTCTTCCATCTCGGTGAATTCAATTGTCTCAGTCATGATATGCCTCCAAAAATTTCTGCCATTCAGCAGGTTATGTGTGATTGATGCAAATTTATGACGCAGTGCATCATAACCAAAATATAACACACTGCGTCATGGATGTCAACCAGGTTTTCTGAGAGGAAGGTGAGCAGATGAAAGTGAACAGTGAGTAGTGAACAGTGAACAGTTACGCCATTGCTCACTGTTCACTATTTACTGTTCACTGTTTACTTCTATCCCTTAAGTGCCAGAGCAATCTGCAACTCATTCAACTGCTTCTGGGCGACGATAGACGGCGTGTCGGACATCAGGTCGGTGGCCTGGGCGGTTTTGGGGAAGGCCATCACTTCACGGATATTGGGTTCGCCGCACATGAGGGCCACCAGACGGTCAATGCCGGGGGCGATGCCCCCATGCGGGGGTGCCCCATACTCAAACGCTTCCAGCATGTGCCCAAACTGAGATTCGGCCTCCTCCCAGGAGAAGCCGATGAGTTCCATAATTTTGCGTTGCAACGGCCGTTCGTGAATCCGAATACTGCCGCCCGCCACCTCAAACCCATTGCATACCAGGTCATATTGCTCGCTCAGTACCTGACCGGGGTCGGTATCCAGCAGCGGAATATGCTCCCGTTTGGGCGATGTAAACATGTGGTGGCTGGGCGCATAATGCCCATCCTCCATCTGCTCTTCAAACAGCGGGAAGTCAATCACCCAACAAAAGGCCAACTCCTTCTTGTCCTTCAACCCCAACCGCGTCCCCATTTCTTCGCGCAATGTGCCCAACACCGCATGAACAATACGCCTCTCATCACTGGAAATGAGAATCAGGTCGCCATTGCCTGCGCCCATCCGCTCGGTGATGGTAATCAACTGCTCCACCGTAAAGAACTTGGCAATGGGGCCACGAATTTCACCCGTTTCCGGGTGAATGGCTAAATAGGCCAACGCTTTGGCCCCGGCCGTTTTGGCTAACTCTTCCAAATCGGTGAGTTGTTTACGGCTGTAGTCACCGCAGCCCGGCGCACAAATGGCTTTCACCGGCTTGCCAGCGGCCACATTCTCGGCAAAAACCCGAAAGGCGCTGTCGGCCACCAGGTCGCTAATATCGGTCAGTTCCAGGCCGTAGCGCACGTCGGGGCGGTCGGTGCCGAAGCGGTTCACCGCGTCGTGGTAACTCAGGCGTGGGAATTTGTTATACGCCAGCGGCACCAGACTGGTGTGCTGCACCATGCCGATCATTAACGCCTCAATCAAATCCAGCACATCGTCACGGGAGACAAAACTCATCTCCATGTCCAATTGGGTAAACTCTGGTTGGCGGTCGGCGCGCAAATCTTCATCACGGAAACAGCGGGCAATCTGGAAATAGCGTTCATACCCGGCCACCATGAGCAGTTGCTTCAACTGCTGCGGGCTTTGCGGCAGGGCGTAGAACTTCCCCGGCATCAGGCGGCTGGGCACGAGAAAGTCGCGCGCGCCTTCCGGCGTCGTCTTGAACAGGATCGGCGTCTCGATTTCGACGAAGCCCTGGGCATCGAGGTAATCGCGGATGTACTTGACGATCCGGTGGCGCAGCACAATCTTGTCCTGAACGCCGGGACGGCGCAGGTACAGATAGCGGTAGCGCATCCGCGCTTCTTCGTCGACGAACTCGTCGCGGTTGATCAGGAACGGCGGCGTTTTCGCCGGATTAAGCAGTTCAATGTGGTCGGGGATAACCTCGACTTCGCCGGTGGCAAGCTGCGGATTAACGGTTCCTTCGGGGCGCAGTTCGACCTTGCCATGCACCTGAATGACGAATTCACTGCGCAGCTTGCTGGCAGCTTCGTGCGCTTCCGGCTGATTCTCCTGATCGACGCGAACCTGCGTGACACCCCAGCGGTCGCGCACGTCGATGAATATCAACCCGCCCTGGTCGCGGCGGCGATGCACCCAGCCCGCCAGCGTCACGTCCTGCCCGACATGCTCCGGGCGGAGTTCGCCGCAGTTATGTGTTTTTAACATGCTTGCTCCTGCGAGTGGGAATAGTACGGCTCCTG
>CAYXUZ010000226.1:9090-9340 GCA_964467705.1 uncultured Ardenticatenaceae bacterium
GCGAAACAGGTCAAAGCATAGCATGTCCGCGTGAGGAAATAAAGCGTAAGAATGGTGTGTCGCGTGCAGATTGTACAGGGGCGTAACGTGTTACGCCCCTGCGAATTGCGTCGAGGATATGCCGCGCGGCTTACGTCGTATGCAGGAAGCTGCCCGCAAGCTGGCGATCCACCCAGCGGGCAATGAACGGATAGCGGTAGTCGCGTCCGTTGTAGGTTTCGATGGCGGCATACGTGCCGAAGAACATCAT
>CAYXUZ010000227.1:0-8876 GCA_964467705.1 uncultured Ardenticatenaceae bacterium
GGTGGGGCTGGTGGATGACCTGACGGCCGTGCCCGTAGCCGATTACATGACACTCAATCCCATCGCGCTCACGTCTTCACTACCCATTGCTCAGGCGTTGCACGAAATGTCCTTACACGGTTTTCGTCATGTGCCGCTGGTGGATGGAGACGGCCGTCCTGAAGGCGTCATCTCCTTCCGCGATGTGGTACGACATTTGAAACAGAACTTCAGCTAGCCATAAAAAAGGCCAGCCTTGTCAAAAGCTGGCCTTTTTTCATGTCTTGCTTAAGGGCCAATGATGAGGGGCCGTGAGATTAGCGGTAAAAACGCACGTTCAGTAGCCACCAGAATGGTCTGGTTGGCAACATTATTGAGTTCATTGACTTCTGTAATAGCCCCGTCTTCGTCCACGACTACATAGACCTCATGGGTTCCTGGCGGCACATCAGGCCAGAGTACCTGCACTACCTCTATGCGGCCACAGCCTGCCAATGTAACCGTCTGGTCAGCGCCAATTTGCATCCCCCCATTCTGTGGGTCGCCATCATAAAAACGGACAACAACCGGGCCGGTGGCGGCGGCCAGATTGCCACTGTTGGCGATGCGGGCGTTTAGCGTCACCGTGATTGGTTCGCCCTGTGAAAAAGCCGGGTTGGCGAAAATGGTGGCGGGATAGAAGTCAATTTTTTCGGGGATAACGGCCGTATAATTCCCATAATGCGTCCCCATCGCCGACAGTACCCAATTGCTGCCTGATGGCTGAAACAGGTAGCCATTGAATAAATCACCAATAGCGCCTGTGCTGTACCATGACCAGGTTTGCACCAACCGGTAATTGTCATAGGGGTAGCCAAGTGCAGGGTCTACGGCCGTGTCCATATAATTGAATGTGTTACTGATAAACGTGTTCACACGAGCGGGTGGAAAGCCAAAATCCTCCGGCATCAAGATACCATACTCAGACACCGTCAGCGGTACATCCCGGTAGCCTCTGGCCTTCATCCATTGGCGAAAAGCCATAATCCGCTGCTGAAAACGAGGGAAACTATCATTTTCATCCACTGTCACTATTTCACCATAAGGGGCATCTATGCCTGGTGGTATTTCTGCCCCCCAGCAATCGCCAGAGTAGTCACAGCTTACCTCATTCAAGATGAAGTTGTGAATGCTCCAACCATCTACCGGCATTGTGGTTTCATAACGCTCCAGATAGTTGAGCAACACCAGGTCTAGATATTGCAAGCGTATCGGAGTAGGCTGCACAATAGTACCGGCATAGACACGGGCAGAAGGGTCTGCTGTTTTTATCGCCCAGTAGAGATCGTGATACGCTTTGGCATAAACCTGTGGCTCAATGTCATCTTGAACATCACGCCGATCCGGCTCATTACCAATCAACCAGATAGCGCCAGGGTTGCCATCTGCCACCGTTTGAATGTCATCATTACCAGAGTTAAGGGTATATGTGTAACTATCTGGCCCGGTCTGGTTCAGACGAATATTGAGGACATATTCTATATTGCCGGGTTGCAAGGGGTTGGACTCGGCACGGTAATTTAAATACCAGCCAGCCCGCAGCGGGGCCAAGTCTACAAGCGTGACCGGATGGAGGATAACATTGACGCCATACTGGCACAATAGACCATTGCCGCTGCTATTAGTTTCATTGGTTGCAGAAGGAAGGATTGTGTAGGCGGCGGCTGGCTTTTGCCAATTCAAAGTAATAACCATCAGCAAAAGTATGCTCAAAACAGTACATAAAAGCCCGAACGGCCGCCATGACACCTTTGTCATCATTGATCAATCTCCACATATATTGGCTGCCCCGACACAAACACGGTGACACGGCCGTCGCCATTCGTATCTACCACCGTATAACTATGGCCGTAAATGCTATCACGCACCGTTGCCTGCGTTCCCCACAGGTCCAATGGCCTCGTTACCGTTGTATCTACCGGATTGAGCCAGGCAACATAGACAAGACGGCCGTGAACGTGGTCTACAAACCGATACGCTTCCATATCGGTAGCTCCAGTTTGAGCATCACTCAGGCGGTACTCAAAGTGAGCGGTGCTTAATTCGGCAACGGCCGTGCGGTAAGCATAGAATGCCAGTTTAGGCTGGGGATCATCATCATCTGTTACCAGCCCATTTTCGGTATAAAAATTACCCGGATCATGCAACATCCACCAGATCATGACATCAATATCGGCCGCCATACTCTGCGTCAGCAGTTCCACCACATACCGCGCCTGTATCTCCGGGCTACTCGGACTATGAGGGGGATTGTTACTATGCCAACCCGCCTCTGTAATCATAATCGGTTTGTGACCGACGCCGTATTGTGCCAGTTTGTCCCGCACAAATTGCGTCTTTTCCAACAGGCCCGGCCCTTGCGTAGTCCAGTTAAAGGCAAAACTAGGATAGGCATGAAAGTTCATCACGTCAAAATGGTTGCCGCCACCCGCAGCCAGCACATCATCCAGAAAATCACGTACAAAAGGGCCATTTTGGTCTTCGAACCAATCATAGGCAATGCCGCCCAAAACCACCTGGGCCACCGGATTAGCTGCCTTCACAGACGAATAGGCAGTTTCCAACAAGGAAGCATATTGTTCACCGTAATGCCCCCAGCCAGCCTCAAAATAATCATCATTGGCATCCGGCTCGTTATAAAATTCCCAATAGGTAACAACAGGCGAATCAGGAGCATCCTCAAAACCATCACCATCATATCGTTCCACCAAGGCCCCAACAAACTCCCCAAAATCCGGCAAACGCCCCGGATATAATGGCATCCGATAGCCCGGTGCGGCCCAATCAGGCGCGGCATGAATGGTGGCAATCATCTGATAGCCTCCCATATCAGCACGGGCCGCACTTAGCGCCTGGTCGGCTGAACTCCATTGATATTGTGCTGGTGAAACGTTTGTCGGCTCAATGCCGCGCCAGTTGATTTGCACCCGCACCCAGGTAGTCTGGGTGTCAACCAAAGAGTCATAAAAACGGCTATTTGACCGGGTGTCGTTGTACATTTGCACGCCAAACAGAGGCATGCCTAATGAAGCATCATGATTTTTGAATGAGAGCGGTAGATAGGTGGTATATACACCAACGGGTTCGGCAAATGCTGCGGGCTGTTGTGGGATAAAGGATAAAAGTGCGGTAATGACTAAGATGCAGGTCAATAGAGAGCTTTGGACTAATTTATTTTTTATCAATGCCATTGTTCCTTCCTTGTCTCCTCATTTCTCGTGGTCTACGGCCGTAACATGACCGGTAGAAACGATTGATAAAACGATGTGGGTGGCCGCCATTCCGCAATTTTGCCGGCCGCCATTTCCGTGATCCAGGCATGCCCGTTTGTGGCTACGGCGATGTTGCGCGGTTGACTGTCTGGTGTGGGCAGCAAAGTAGCCCAGTTGTAGGAGGTGTTTCCCTGGGCGTCAGTAACAAACTTACCCACACGGTTTCCAGCGGTTTCCACATACCAGATATGATGATTGACACCATTGGAACTGGTAAATGCCAATCCAGTGGGCTGGCCACCTGTAGTCCAGGTATCTATCCATTCCCAAAAGCTCAGTGTGCCTGGTGCATAAATACCGGCCCAATCCTGCGATGGCGCAGAAATCCAGACACGGCCGTTACCCACCACAATATCCCCTGGCGGAAACAAGACGCCGCCCGGCCCCGAAATCACAGGGACATTGACAAAATCATTTTCATCTACCCGATATTCACTCACTCGTGTCAGGGCGGGCACGGTTAGCCAGATATGCGTATTATCGGCTACCGCTATATCCTCTAGCTGCCCTCCGGTCAACTCATAAGGGAATTCTTGGAATTGGGTGGTGTTGGGGTTGAAAACCGCCAATTTATTACCGGCGCGCTGCAAAAACCAGACACGGCCGTCTGGCGATAAGTCAATTCCTGTTGGTTCACTGTTGGCAGTGGGCACATTATATTCCACCACGTTACCACTGGATAAGGTCAGCCGCCCAATTTTGTTACCCGCATTCTCCGTGAACCAGATGGTGTCAGCCCCATCATAAACCAGGTCATAGGGTTCGCTGTTAGCCGTTGGCACCGGCACGGCCGTGAAGACATAGTCCACCGTACTCGTGACCACCATATGGCCTATCATATTGACGTCTGGCAAAGTAAACCAGACGCTGGCCGGTGGCCCGCTGGTTTCAACCACAATATTAAAGGGCTGCCCAGCAGGCACAGGATATTCATGGATAAAACCAAGATCGGGCACGCCATCAACCACAAGTGACTCAGCATTTGTCTGCCTGGTTCGGGAAAAGACAATAACCCATATCATCACAATGACCATGAAAATAAACACATGTATTTGTTTCATGCCGGTCAAGTCCTTACGGCCGTAACCGCTGAGACCATCTCTGTTACCAGCAACGGCCGTTTCGCCTCATCGTCGGTTGTATATGTCCAGGTAGCAGGCATGGTAATCAACCCATCCATCTCGTCTACACCCCCAGGAACCACGCGAAAAGAATAAGCCCGCTGGTGAAAGGCATAACAGGCATGGGTCTGACCGTCATGTACGGCCGTACTCACCTCATACCGCGCGGGCAGCAGTGGCAACCGCTCAATGTGATAGCGCACCTCACCTGGCCCGTGCAGCAAGCCCAAATCGAGCCCGGCCAACTTGGTATTGGGGCCGTTCACATGCACCCCATCCTGCCGGAAAATCGCCAGCCCAAATTCCGGGTTATCCACCGGCTCGTGAGCCATATATTGCATTTCAATGATCATCGGTTCACCGGTAAGGAAAACATGGGCTTCTTCACCATGTGCATTCAGGAAACGCACGGCCGTAATATCTACACCACGCGAATCTGGTGGTGAAGACACGGCCGTAGCACTCTTGGCGGCTGCCTCCTGTTCATAGGCATAAGCCTGATATTCAGCCGCCACATCCTCCACCGTGCCCAATGCTCTGGCGCGCCCCTTATCCATCCACAGCAGATGTGTACACAACGTGCGTATGACGTTCAGATTGTGGCTCACCATAATAATGGTTACGCCATCTCGCCGCAATTGCATAATGGCATCCAGGCATTTAGTCTGAAATGCCTGATCGCCAACCGCCAAAATCTCATCCACAATCAAAATATCCGGCTGCATATGAATGGCCACGCTAAACCCCAACCGCATATACATGCCCGACGAGTAATGCTTGACGGGCATTTCGATGTATTCGCCCAGTTCAGAGAAGGCCACAATATCCTCAAAACGGGCATCCGTCGTCGCCTCGTCCAGCCCCAACAGTGAGGCATTCAGGTAGATATTCTCGCGACCGCTCAGATCGGGGTGAAAACCGGCCCCCAGTTCCAGCAAGGCACTGACACGGCCACGCACAATGATACGGCCGTTTGTCGGCCGTAATATGCGGGCAATCAATTTCAACGCCGTACTTTTGCCGCTCCCATTCCGCCCCACAATGCCAAAACATTGGCCCGGCTGCACAGTAAAACTCACATCCCGCACCGCCCACAAATCCCGCTCTTCATCCCCATGCCTCGAAAAAGCAGAAGCTATTGTGTGCCAGATAGAGCCACGACGCTCTTTGGAAAACACAAACCGCTTACTCACGTTTTCAAACGCAATAATCGGCTCAACACCATCCATCATTAAAAAATGCCCTCTTCTTCATAAACAAGAGGGCATTTTAACCCAAAAAGCACCGTTGAACCAAACCGGCTCATGGCGCTTTGGTCTCATCAACGGACCATTGGCAATGATCACTTGCCAATGGTCCGTTACTTGCGGAACAGTTCACGTACAATGATGTTGCGTTGAATCTGGCTGGTGCCTTCGTAAATCTGGAAAATTTTGGCATCGCGCATCAGCTTCTCCACCGGATATTCAGCCATATACCCGTAGCCGCCAAAAACCTGCACCGCATTGGTAGTCACCTTCATGGCGGTGTCGGCCGCAAATGCTTTAGCATAGGCGGCTAACGAGGTATTGCTCAGTCCGGCGTCAACCGCCCAGGCGCATTTCCAGACCAGCAGACGGGCTGCTTCCACCTCAATGGCCATATCGGCAATCATGTGGCCGATGACTTGATGTTTGTAAAGCGGTTGCCCCCAGGTGCTGCGCTCTTTGGCATAACGCACACACTCATCCAACGCCCGCTGCGCCACACCTACCGAACCGGCGGCCGTACCGGGACGGCTGCGGTCAAACACCTTCATGGCTATCAGGAAGCCATCCCCTTCTTTGCCCAACAGATGGCTGGCAGGTACTTTCACATTGTCAAAGATGACTTCGGCCGTGTCTGAAGCGTGCTGCCCCATCTTGTCAAATGGCTTGCCCACGCTCACCCCTTCCCAATTCCGTTCCACGATAAAACAACTCATGCCGTTATAGCGGGTGTTGGGGTCGGTATAGGCAAAAACGGTGTAAAAGTCGGCGACCGTGGCCCCGGTGATAAACGTTTTGCTGCCGTTGAGGACGTAATGGTCGCCTTCCTTACGGGCAGTAGTTTTAATACCGGCCACATCGGAACCGGCTTCTGGTTCGGTGGCGCAATAGCTGGCCATCTGCCCGTTTGCCATACGGCCGCAGTATTCTTTTTTCTGCGTTTCGTTTCCGGCAATGAGAATGGGCAGGATGGCCAGCCCATTCACGGCAATGGCCGTACTCATCCCAGAGCAGCCCCAGGCCAGCTCTTCGCCCACGATAATTTCTTCCAGCAGACTCAACCCCATGCCGCCATATTCTTCGGGCACATTCTGGCAGGTGAAGCCCATCTCCTGCGCTTTTTTGACAATGGGCCAGGGATATTCGTGGGTTTTGTCATAATGCTCGGCGTGGGGGGCAATCTCTTTGCGGGCAAATTCGCGGGCTAATTGTTGGATTTCTTGTTGTTCTTTGGTGAGACCAAAATTGACTGTGCTGTGCATGGTATTTCTCCTAAAGGGTTTTTAACGTGGCGGTGCAGGGAAAAGATTTCGCGTTTTTGTGGATCAGTTCGGTTATTCGAGGTCTACTTCTACTTGCTCTATTTTGGCGGAGGCAGGTGGCAGCGCGGTCAGGTCGGTGGTTTCGGCTTTGGTGAGGTCAATGGTCATCACGCCATCGGCATGGCCGGTGTCTATGAGGGTGGTGCGGGCAATAGCTCCTTTGTCGGCGATGGGGCCATCTACGTGGACTTTTGCCAGGGTGAAACCGGCGATCTCGCCCGTTTCGCCGATGACGATGTCGCCGATAGTGGCGACTTTAGTGCCGTTAGGGGTATCTACTTCCCGGCCGCGCAACTTACTCAAGCGTACCCAATCGGCGGCAGCTTCGGTGGCGCTTTCTTCGGCAACGACATCGGGGTTTTTCGTCAGGATGGCATCTATGCCAAAGACGATGACGCCAGCGCGGGGAATGAGGTAGGTTTTGCGCCGGATCATGCCTTCTTGCCCAATGAAAATGCCGGTGATGGCGGTGAGGTCGTTGTCGAGGTAGATGTCTTTGACTGTGCCCAGGTTACGGCCGTCTAACACCGAATAGATTGGTTTATTGAGTAAGTCTTTCCCCAGTCGCATAACTCTTCTCTCCTTAACAAACATACATGAGCGAATCAATGACGCACTGCATCCATCGGGATTATAGTCTCACTTTGGCCGGGGGTAAAGAAAGAGGCGTCGGTGAATATCTGCTACCTGAACCCATCACTCGCTAAAAACCATACACAGATTGCCGAGAGGGAGTTGTGTGCCGATGTACTCTTCGCCGTTGATGATGAGGCGGACGGAGTAGGTCTGGTTGATGAGGGGGTTGGGCAGTTGGGCGGTGCAGAGGTATTGGCCGTCTTCCAGGCGGCACACGGCCGTCTGCCACTCCTCATCCCGCCAATAGATAACCTGCACGTCATCCAGATTTGTGCCTGGCGGCAGATTAGCGTAGTAAGTGATGTCCGTCAGGACGGGTGTTTGCTGGCAACTTTCCGCGCCCAGGTCGGTCATCAGCAGACCACCGGCCAGATAAACGCCGGGTTCGGGGTAAGCGGACTCTGTGTTCAGGTTCACGGCCGTTAAATCTACCAATGGGCACCCCACCTCATCTCGTTCGACGGGGAGGGTCAAGAGGGCCGCCGCGGCCGCCGCCAGATCAAACGTCTGCTGGCGGTTGCCCTGGCTCAAACTCAGTTCATAGGGTGGGGTGGTATAAACAACCACACCATCCACCACATTCATCTCACTCACTTCTGGCAAAGCCCCGACCACCAGAGAAAAATTACCCGCATCGCCTGGTTCAAGCGGCAAGGTGTAGCTCTGGCAACCGTCGCTGTTTTGTTCCTGGCAGGCAGGGTTGCGCTCACGGCCGTTTGCATCCGTCGCGCTTAATTGGGCCGAACCGGCGGCGGGTAACTGGATGAGCAAAGGATAGGGGTCGGTGGGGCATTGTGCATAAGGCAGCAGCAACGTCGTTTGCGCCGGTTCACCATCGCAGCTAAAAGCCGCCAGGGGAACAATGGTAGTGGTGGTTTGGTAGCCTGGTTTTTGCGCCCGAATTTCATACGTACCGGAGACATCGCTAATAGTCACACGGCCGTTCACCCTTTCGGGATACTCCACCCATTGGCCACCATTCACGCGGTAACTCACCTGCACCCCTTCCAGCCGGATGTTGGTTTCGTCGAGAATGGTGACGGTTACGGCCGTGTCCACCCCACAAGGTGTCGCTGCCGGTGGCGTTTCCGTCGTCTGGCAAGCCACCACCACCAACCCCATTACCAAAACCACAACAGCAAGCCCAATAATTTTCACCCTGTCACCCCATCACCTTGTCACCCTGTCATCCCCAACGCCGCCTCCGCCTCATCCAGATGCTCATTCCGGTGCAGAGCGCGAATGACCCACCGTTTTTGA
>CAYXUZ010000228.1:0-6836 GCA_964467705.1 uncultured Ardenticatenaceae bacterium
GGCCACGGGCAATTGCCATTTCGATGCCACCGGTAATGTGATAGAACCCTTCGTGGGTGCGCTCGCCGGGGATGATGAAGGGCTGGTCAACCGGGTCAACATCGCTGGTAATCAACTGCGCCGAGTCTGCATCCGTGCGGGCGATGAGAAGCGTGGGCACACCCATCACGTCGGCCGCCAGCCGCGCGGCCACCAATTTTTGGATAAATTCGCGGGTAGGCACCAATACCTTGCCGCCCATGTGCCCGCACTTTTTGGCCGAGGAGAGTTGATCTTCAAAATGTACCCCGGCCACGCCCGCTTCAATCATCATCTTCATCAACTCGTAGGCGTTCAAATTGCCGCCAAAACCGGATTCGGCATCGGCGACGATGGGCGCATACCAGTAGGTGCCATTTTTGCCATCCATGTGGTAAATCTGGTCGGCGCGCTGCAAAGCGGCGTTGATGCGGCGGGCCAGATTGGGGGCGCTATCGGCCGGGTAGAGGCTCTGGTCGGGGTACGTTTGCCCGGCCAGGTTGGCGTCGGCGGCTACCTGCCAGCCGCTCAGGTAAATGGCTTTCAACCCGGCCTGTACCATCTGCACGGCCTGGTTGCCCGTTTGCGCTCCTAATGAGTTAACATAAGGCTCTTTGTGGAGCAACTGCCACAGCCGTTCCGCGCCCATACGGGCCAGGGTATGCTCAATGACAATGGTGCCGCGCAAGCGGCAGACGTCGTAGCCGGTATACGGCCGTGCAATGCCCTGCCACCGCTTATCAAATTTCCAGCTTTCTTCCATTTGTCTAACATCGTACTGTTTTAACATGAGATTATTCCTCCAGGTGTGGGTAAATAGGTGTTCACGTGATCAGGTAATTGGGTAACTCTCAATTACTCAGTTCAAAAATTCATACGCCGGCAGGGTCAGAAACTCAGTGAAGGTATCATCGTTGATAATCTGTTGGAACAGTTCACCGGCCAGCGCATATTGACCATTGTTAAACTGCTGGCTGCCGACACTTTGTTTGATCGTGCTCAGCACGTTGGGAATCATGTCATTGACCAATTGGGGGGTGAGGGCACGGCCGTCATCCAGCTTTGTCCCCTCGTTATGTACCCATTGCCAGATTTGCGAGCGGGAGATTTCGGCCGTGGCCGCATCTTCCATCAGGTTATAAATGGGCACACAGCCGTTCCCGTCCAGCCAGGCCGCCATGTATTGAATGCCCACATCGAGGTTCACGCGCAGCCCATTTTCGGTGATGTGTCCTTCGGGGACGGCGAGTAGGTCAACGGCCGTCACCTGCACATCCTCCCGTTGCCGGTGAATCTGGTTGGGCGTGGGCATGTATTGGTCAAATTGCTCCTTAGCAATGGCTACCAGCCCCGGATGCGCCACCCAGGTGCCGTCGTGCCCATCTCTGGCTTCACGCTCCTTGTCCGCCCGTACCTTGCCCAGGGCAATCTCGTTGGCGGCGGGGTCGCTCTTGATCGGAATTTGGGCAGCCATGCCCCCCATGGCGTGAATGCCCCGCCGGTGGCAGGTTTTGATCAGCAGCAGTGAGTAGGAGCGCATCATGTGGGCCGTCATGGTTACGTCGGCGCGGTCGGGCATCAGCCAGCGCGGATGGTGGCGGAATTTGCGGATGGCGCTGAAGATGTAATCCCAACGGCCGCAGTTCAGCCCGGCGGAATGGTCACGCAACTCCCACAAAATTTCGTCCATCTCAAAGGCGGCCAGGATATTTTCAATGAGGACGGTGGCGCGAATCGTGCCACGCGAGATGCCCAATTCGTCCTGGGCCAGGTTGAAGACATCGTTCCACAACCGTGCTTCCAGGTGGCTTTCCAGCTTGGGCAGGTAGAAATACGGCCCGGTGCCCTTGGCGATGAGGGCGTGGGCATTGTGGAAGAAGTAGAGACCAAAATCAAAGAGGGAGGCGGAGATAGGACGGCCGTCTACCAGCACATGTTTCTCCGGTAAATGCCAGCCGCGCGGCCGTACCAGCAGCGTCGCCGTTTGTTCATTCAGTTGATATACCTTGCCGTCAGGGTTGGTAAAGGTGATGGCGCCGCGAATGGCGTCCCGCAAATTGATTTGCCCTTCAATCGTTGCCGGCCAGGTGGGGGAATGGGAATCCTCAAAATCGGCCATGAACACGTTCGCGCCAGAGTTCAGGGCATTGATGATCATTTTGCGGTCAACCGGGCCGGTGATTTCCACGCGCCGGTCTTGTAAATCAGCAGGGATAGAGGCGACGGTCCATTCGCGCTGACGGATGTGCGCTGTTTCCGGCAAGAAGTCGGGCATCTGCCCATTGTCAATGGCCGCCTGCCGCCGCTCGCGCTGGTGCAGCAGTTCCCGCCGCCGTTCGCCAAAGGTACGGTCCAGCTTTGCCACAAAAGCCAGCGCCGCCGGGGTCAAAATTTCGGTAAATGTTGGGGCCAATTCACCAACAATTTGAACGTTCTCTTGTGCCATATGTGCTTACCAGAGCAATTGTCATTCCGAACGCAGTCTGCGAAGTGAGGAATCTCTATTACTACGATTGTAGGAGGGATTCCTCCTCGAAGACTTGTCGGAATGACATGGGTTAGTGGGTGGTGTAAATTTATCTTTAGCGAATTTTCGCTAATGGTGAAGATTGTACAACGCCATGCCGCATCGTGTCAAGGGGTTTTTGGCGAATTTTTGGTTTTTGGCGAAAATTCGCTAAAATTTGGCTATGAGCGCAAATCTAGTAAACATCATCTTTGGCATGAAAATGCGGCAGGCGCGGACGGAAGCGAACATGACGCTGACCGAATTCGCCGCCGCTTGCGACCTCTCCCCCTCTTACGTCACCGAAATCGAAAAGGGGCGCAAATACCCCCGCAGCGACAAAATCATGAAGATCGCCGAGGTGCTGGGCAAAAGCTACGATGATCTCGTTTCTATCCGGCTGGATAACTCGCTGGCGCACCTGGAAACGACGTTAGCGTCAGCCACCTTCCAACGCTTCCCCTTTGAGGAGTTTGGCCTGGAACCGGGCGACCTGGTGACGCTGCTAACACGGGAGCCGGAAAAGGCCAGTGCCTTGCTGCACGCTGTCATTGCCATTGCCCGCCATTATGATTTGAAGGAGGAGGAGTTTTTACGCGCCGCCCTGCGTTCGTATCAGGAAATCCATGAGAACTATTTTCAGGAGTTGGAAGATACGGCCGTCGCCTTCACCAACGACATCGGCGTCCCATATGGCCTGACGGGGCAGATTCCGGTGCAGCGGGAAGTGCTGGAAACGGTATTGCGCCAGAAGTACGGCTATGAAATTGACACAAGCGCCATTGCCGACGACCCCCGGCTGCGGCGGTATCGTTCGGTGTTTGTGGAGGGGCGACGCCCCTATCTCTGCATCAACCCCACCTTGCATGACAATCAGATCAACTTTGTCCTGGCCCGCGAAATAGGGTACCAGCATCTGGGACTCAAAGAGCGCTCCTTCGCCTCCACCCCCAGCCGTATTGACTCCTTCCAGCAAATTCTCAACGACCACCTGGCGGCCTATTTTGGTGGCGCACTGCTGATGCCGCGCCAGCCAATGTTTGCCGATTTACAAGACTTTTTTGGCCGCGCCGTCTGGGAACCACAGACATTACTTGATTTACTGGCCAAATATGATGTGACCCCGGAGATGCTCTTTTACCGTTTCAGTGAACTCATTCCCCAGTTTTACGGCATCCGCCATCACTTTTTGCGCTTTCATCAGATGAATAATGACCGGTATGTATTGTATAAGCAGCTCAATTTGAACCAGTTGATTGTGCCGCACGGCATTGGCCTGGACGAACATTACTGCCGCCGCTGGCTCTCCATTCGCCTGCTGCGTGAGCAGTTAAACGGGGAGACGGCCACGTTTGACCACCCGCTGGTGGGGGTGCAAATGTCGGAATTTGTGCAGACGCGGGAACGCTTTTTGTGTATTGGGGTGGCACGGCCGTTGACTCTCAACAGCGGTGTTCTTAGCAGTGTCATCATCGGTTTCCGCGTAGACGCTGAACTCAGCCAGACCATCCATTTTGCCGATGACCCGGCCATCCCCATGATCTATATCAACGAAACGTGTGAACGCTGCCCGCTGACGGCCGACCAATGCAGCGACCGCGCCGCCCCGCCCACCATCCTGCAAGCGGAGGAAGACGCCACCGCCCGCCGCCTGGCCCTCAGCCAGTTGCGGGATCGGGTGCGGGGATAGTAAACAGTAAGCAGTGAGTAGTGAGCAGTGGGTACTGTTCACTGCTTACCGATTAACGTCTTCAAATGCGCCAGTTCTTCCTCCACGGCCGTCTCCAATCCCACATAATCGCCGGTGAGGGGCACGGCCGTACCTGCCAATAACTCGTCACGCAGCGCCCCATCCAGCCAGTCGGCGCGCGCTTCCAGATGTTCCGTGTGGCTTTCGGCCGTAGCAATGGCTTCGCCCAGGTCGGCCAGGTCACGGAAAATATCCTGAATCGCTTTGTTCACCTGAATCTGGGAAGTGGCTGTCTGGTAACGGGCGGCCATTGCTTCTTGCCGGGCCACATAGGCTTCAATCTGGGCGATCAGGTGTTGTTCCACCGCCCGTAGCTGCTGCTCTTTTTGGGCAATAGCCTGGAGTTGGCCGGCCATCGTTTGTAGTTCAATGGCTGTTATCTGCCGCTGGCGCAGCGCCAGTCGCGCTTTTTCTTCCTCACCGGCGGCCAAAGCCGCCCGTGCCTGTTCTTCCAGCAAAGGCAGGCGGGTTTGCATCACGGCCGTTTTGCCCACCAGCCCGGCCCGCATCTGGGCAATACCCACCAGTGCCGCCTGCACATTGCGTAACAGTTCTTGCTGACGCTGCGGCAGGTACACGGCCGTTTGCCGGGGGTCTTCTGCCGGTTGCAACAGGGCGGTTAATCCCTTTTTTAACCATGAGGTGCGGGACATGGTATTCTCCAGGGAATCGGTCATCGGCCATGGCCGTTGACCGATTCACAAAGACCTCCCACCAACCAGTGTCACTTACTGACTAAACAGGCGACGCCGTTGTTCGCGCTGCATACGCCAGTAATAAGCGCCTAACCCGCCCATAGCCGCCAGGGTGATGGCCCGCATGACCAGCAGTTCCATTTTGGCGGAACTGGTAAAGATCGCCGTGTCGGCCACAAAGCAGGCAATGGTGTAGGCGGCCAGCGCCGCCAGGGTATACAGGGCAGCAAATCGCGGCTGAAAGACAAAGGCGAAGGCAGTCAGGATGGGGTAGTACAGAACAAAGAGAAAACTGTTCAGCCCATTCTGCCCTGGCCAGACCAGCAGGATGAGGGTGATAAGGGACAGGTCTAAAAAGCTCAACACGATGAGCAAGGTCTGGTTGACGGGCTGTTCCATCAGGTAACGGCCGTGTACAAAAAAGTTGATGCCCATCATCATCACAATCAGCACAATGGCGCCGCTCAACTGGCCGATGCTGCTGGCCGACCAGAGGGCGAAAATGCCGCCCGCCAGAATCACAAACCAACGCGCCCAGATGAGGACAATTTGCCCGAAGAAAATATCTTCGGCCGCTTCTTGTTGAGGGGTAAATAATGTTTGCATTTTGAAATCTCCTTTGTATTCGGTAGGGCGATTTTCCAAATCGCCTGTTAACTACCAGCCACCTCTGGCATCTCCTGCCGTTGTTGCAGCTCTTCTAACAAATCCTGCTGTGCCCATTCAGCCGCCTGCCGCCGCTGTGCCTCCACCCGCTGGTAAAGCACACCGCAGGCCACCACGGCCGCAAACATGAGCAAACGCACTACCAAAATCTGGGGGGCGTCAGATGCTGTCGTCAGGCTAAAGAATGAGCTGTAGAGGGAGATCAGGGCATAAAGGCCAATGACGGCGCTGCCAAAAATCAGCGTGGCCGCCAGGGGGAAAGCGACGGAAATGGCCAGCAAGGCCG
Source organism: uncultured Ardenticatenaceae bacterium (assembly GCA_964467705.1). Taxonomy (GTDB): domain Bacteria; phylum Chloroflexota; class Anaerolineae; order Promineifilales; family Promineifilaceae; genus CAADGU01. The sequence goes on from CAYXUZ010000228.1 coordinate 5,922, forward strand.
GGAAGTAGAAAATGTAGGTGTTTGAAGTGAAACCGCCCTGGGTGGCCACCAGCAAGGTAATGGCGGCAATGTCGAAGGCGCTGGCCGCCAGCACCACCTGTTGCAGGGTCGGCCGGCGCATCAACAGTTGGGCGTGCAGATAAAAGTTAGCGACGGCTAACAGCAGCAAGATGCCTACCTGAAAGCGTAAATGGTCTAATGCGTCGGGGTTCCACATGACCAGGAACAAGCCGGCTACGACCAAAATCCAGCGCGCCGCTACCACCACCAGTTGGCCGCTGGCTTCATCGGAAAGGGCTTCGCGGGGACGGCGCGGTTGGGTACGGCCGTACCCTGGCTTTTTACGAACAGTTGAAAAAACTTCATTTTTTGTCATCATGTTTATCTCCTTATCATTGTCAACCACTCAACATTGCCAGAAAAATAAAATAAAACAGGTAGGCAACAGGAGCCAGGCAAACTGTTACCAAGATCAACAAGAGCAAAATTCGGCCGTTTTTGTTCTGTACTACCCCAAACAGACCGCCGCATAGAATAAACGGTAGGCTGCCAGCAATAATTGAGTTAATACCAATAATGGATGAGTTAATACCAATCATGGAGCCAATTTTTGAACCCATCATCTGAATACTCATTAGTAGCCAGAAGAATAAGTCAAATGAGTCCAGGTCCAATTCAGAACCGATGAACAGTAATATGAACAAGCTGAGATTCAGTAGAACATATACCAGGCCACCAAAAATGGCCCCCATCAACCAGTTTGGTATTTGATTGATTTTTGCATCAATGATTTGTAAAGCTGTTTGCATAAAGCACCTCTCTTGTTGGCTCAAACGGCCGTTCCTGCGTTATCATTGTGCCCACCATAGAGCATCCGGCGCTTAAGCTAAACAGGGTGACACTTAAATTCGCTCG
>CAYXUZ010000228.1:6846-8806 GCA_964467705.1 uncultured Ardenticatenaceae bacterium
GGGGCTTGACCCAATCCCGATTGGGTGAACTGATCGGGCAGGAAATAGGGGACGCCGGGTATTCCGGGGCGGCCGTGTCTGACTGGGAACGTGACAAAAGCAAAATCCACGCCGATGACCGGCTGGTGCTGGTGGCCCTGCTGGCGGTGCTGCATCAACGTGGCGGCCTGCCCACGCCGGCTGAAGCCAACACATTCCTGGCTGCTGGTAACTATCGTGCCCTGGATGAAGCCGAACTGGCGCAGGTATTTGGTGACAAGGTGACAGGGTGGCCAGGTGACAAGGTGACAGAAAGCTCTTCTGTCACCCTGTCACCCCCTCACCCTGTCACCTTGTCATCGGTGTCACCGGAGCGTCGCAAACAACTGGTTTTGCTGGACAAAGTGGAGAATTTCTGGGTCAATGGCGTATTGGAAAAGGCAGTTGGGGAGGCAGTGCTGCTGGATGTGGCCTGGGAACGGTGTGACACGGCCGTAGCCCACCCCTGGCAAAACATCGTGGAACTGGCCCAACCCACCGCCGCCGACATCCCCGGCCTCTTTTTGGCTGCTGACCGCGCCCTGCTCATTTTGGGTACACCCGGCAGCGGCAAAACCATCACCCTGATCACCCTGGCCCGCGCCCTGATCAACCATGCCCGCGCCGATGCCACACAGCCCATTCCCGTCATCCTGAACCTGGCCTCCTGGGCCGAAAATCGGCCAACCCTGGCCGAGTGGGTGGTAGAAGAATTGACGGCCAAGTATCAGATACCCCACAGCCTGGGGCGTGATTGGGTGGAGGAGGATGCACTTATTTTGCTGTTGGACGGTCTGGATGAGGTTAATCCCCACCATCAGATCGCCTGCATTCAGGCCATTAACCAGTTTCGGGAAACGAATGGGCTGGCGAGCATTGTGGTGTGCAGCCGTCTAGATGATTACCAAGCCGCCCATACACCTATCAAATTGAGCGGCGCGATCCGGTTGCAGCATTTATCGCCAGCACAGATTGATGCTTACCTGACGGCCGTACACATCCCCCTGGAACGCGCCCGCCACGCCATTGCCCGCGACCCCATCCTGAGCGAGATGGTGCAATCCCCGCTCATGCTGCGTGTGCTTAGCGATTCCTATCGGCCGGAAACGGCCGTGAACCTGGCCCCCGCCACCGATAGTGAAAGCCGCCGTCGCCAGGTTTTCGAGACTTATGTCAACCAGTCATTGGCCCGGCGTGGCCCACTCGCCCATGCATCCGCGCAGACCCAAAGCTGGCTGGCCTGGCTGGCCCGCCAGATGAGCCAGCATAATCAGGCTGTTTTTCTGCTGGAACAACTACAACCAAGCTGGCTGCCCACTGTGCGGCAGCAGCAAGCCTTTATCCTTACCTCGCGGCTGTTAGATGGCTTCTCGTTGGGCATTGTTATCACCATGTTCTGGCGGCTGGTCAGTCTGTCATTACCTGACTTTGATTCGATCTGGTCTACGGCCGTGACCACCGCTTTCCCCATTGCCCCAGCCACTCTTAACCTGTTGTTGTTTGTGCTTATTTTTCTGGGTTTGGGGCTGTTGGTTGGCCTGGTGGACATCGCCTTTTATGATCGCCGCGCCCGGATGGGCGAAGCCTATGTACTGCGGCAACGAGATGAATGGCAGCAAACGGCCGTTGTTGTTCTCATCGTCACGCTGACATCATTTGCCTTTGTCGGGTTATATCGCTCTCCTCTCATTGGTCTGGCTTCCAGCCTGTTTACCGGCGTCGCTTTTGCCCTCACCTCTTATTTCATTCATGGCTCCAGCTATCGCAGCGATATTCGCACCATCGAAGTGCTGAGTTGGTCATGGCGGGGCGCGGTGGCCGGTTTGTCCATTGGACTGTTGGCCGGAGCCATTTTTGAGATGGTCGAGTACCAGACGGTGGGGCAAACGCCCATCTTTCGCACAGTTTTCAGCATTACCTTGCTGGCCGTGTTATTAGGCGG
>CAYXUZ010000229.1:0-5125 GCA_964467705.1 uncultured Ardenticatenaceae bacterium
GCCGTGCAACAAATTCACCTTCGCGCCCCCACGCCACGTGTGCCTTCGCATCTCTTCACGGATCACATCCGAAACACACCATAACGTGGCGCACCAGGCGTTATAAAATCTACATTGTGCGCCACCGAAAGGCCCATACTCAACACCTGCCGCGTATCACGCGGGTCAATGATGCCATCATCCCACAACCGGGCGGTGGCATAATACGGGTCTGATTCCTTTTCAAACTTCTGGCGCGTCATCATTTGCAGCATTTGAATGGCGTTCTGCTCGCCGCCCATCACCGCTACCCGGCTGTTCGGCCATGTCCACAGAAAACGCGGGTCATAGGCCCGGCCACACATGGCATAATTGCCCGCCCCATAACTGCCGCCCACAATCACCGAAAACTGGGGCACACTGCTCGTGGCCACCGCGTTAATCATCTGGCTGCCGTATTTGATAATCCCCTCTCGTTCATACTTTGTGCCCACCATAAAGCCGGTGATGTTTTGCAGATAAATGAGCGGCGTGCGGCTCTGGTTGCACAACTGGATAAATTGGGCCGCCTTATTGGCGCTCTCGGAAAACAAGATGCCGTTATTACCCAGGATGCCCACCGGCCAGCCGTTCAGATGGGCATGGCCGCACACCAGCGTTGGCCCATACTCCGGTTTGAACTCAAAAAAGTCGGAGCCATCTACGAGGCGGATGATAATTTCGCGGATGTCAAAGGGGATTTTGGGATCGGCGGGAATGACGCCCAGTAGTTCGTCGGGATCATAGGCGGGTGGTGTGGGGGATTGGCGACGGCCGTTCACCTTCTCCCTTCTCACCTGCGCCACAATCCGCCGCCCGATCCGAATCGCATCCGCATCATCCGCTGCCAGATAATCGGCCAGCCCGGAAACCTGCGCGTGCATCGTCGCCCCACCCAACGTCTCGTCGTCCGTCTCCTCCCCCGTCGCCATCTTCACCAGCGGCGGCCCGCCCAGATAAGCAAACGCCTGCCCGCGCACAAACACCGCATAGTCGCTCATGCCCGGCACATACGCCCCACCCGCCGTAGACGAGCCAAACACCAACGAAATCTGGGGGATACCCAATGCACTCATCCGTGCCTGGTTGGCAAAGCTACGCCCGCCCAAAATAAAAATCTCATCCTGAAACAGCAAATTGGCCCCGGCCGATTCCACCAGACTGATGCACGGCAGGCGATTCTCCTGCGCCACCGCCTGCGCCCGCAGCGTCTTTTGCAGCGTCATCGGGTAAACCGAGCCACCCTTCACCGTCGGGTCATTCACAAAGATCATGCACTCCACCCCCGACACCACGCCAATGCCGGTAATGTTGCCCGCACAGGGCGCTTCGTCGTTATACATGCCCCAGGCCGCCAGCGGCGAGAGTTCCAGAAACGGTGTGCCCGGATCAAGCAATAGTTCCAGACGTTCGCGGGGCAGCAGTTTGCCTTGCTCCTGCAAACGGCGTGCCCCGCGTTCACCGCCGCCCGCGCTCACCCGCGCCAACCGCTCGTTCAGTTGGTCAACCAGCGTCCGCATCGCCACCTGATTCTGTTTGAACTCTTCACTGCGGGGATTTATTTTCGATTGGTGATTCACTTTGGCGCTAAATTTCCCTTTCGCGACTGCAGCCAAGCCTTTAAGCCAAAACCTGTCATCGTTTGCAGATAACGATACGAATTGTCGCCTACCACAACATGCCACCCACCGTTGAGGCAAGCTGTAATGGCGGCTGGCAAATTGTCGTTACGCAAGATTAGCAAGACTGGCCTGTAACCGGCTTCCGTGAGCTTTAACCCATACTGTTTAAATTTCTTCAATGTTCCCGAATCGCCCGATCCGATTCGATATTTTGTGTCAATTGCCTGATTGCCCACTACCAAATCACATAGAACATCTGCCCCCTCTCGAATTGGTTCAGCAAAGTCAGCACAAGTCTGGCGGCACAATTCTGTAACCAAACGCTGCCAGCACATACCTAATTCTCTACCCCAATACTGCTTGTTTCCCATTTTTATTGTTTGCGTCAGTCCAAAAACAAGCATCAGATCATCCTCTTCAAGGGATTCATCCACGAATGCTTTTGTGGTGAATGACTTGCCATACTGCTCCAGAATAGCTTGAAGTGATTGGTCAACCTGGTCAATAATTGGATTTGTAGTCATCACAAGGGTTTCCGCAGGACAACGGCCGTGTCGTGCTTGATAGTTCCGGCCCAATTGACATTTCGAGGTATGTTGAGTTTTCGATTCCGCAACAAGAGGTGAAAATTAGAAATCACCTTAAAGCCAGTTTCATAAGCCAATTCCACCAGAATATCTGCCACTGGAATATCAACGCCACATATCCGGCTCACATCACCCACTGTAAAACAATAATACCCGCCCGGCTTTAAGTGTTCAAAACTACTGGTGAAGTGCGTCTGCATATCCACAAAGTATTGGTACACTACCCTGGCCCTGAGTGCATTTTGTCCCTTTGATGCCTTATATTTTTCGCCCGTGTATATCGCCTTTATCAGCTTGTCCAGGTGACAGGCTCCCGTTTGCCCAAGCTCAACATACTCTTTTTTGGCAAAACGTTCGGTCCCAATTTCCTTTTTGTAAAGGTTCAACCTGTCTCCGTCACCGGACACCATCCCCAACCAATGAAGTTCAAATTTTGACGCCCACACATAATCTATAGCATTGATATAAGGTGGAGAGGTAACTACAGCATCAAGCATGGGACTGCCATCCAACACCCGTGCATCTTGTATCGGTAATTCAAATGCTTTTTTCCTGACGCCATTAACCCTATCGCCCCATTCGTCAAGCGCTTCCACTGCTCTACCAACATAGATTTGAAACTGCTCAAAGACATCTTCTCGTGTCCGTTTGGGAATCGGCCGTACATGAGCGCGTTTTGCCGCCAGGATCATTCCATCATTCATGTCAGACGTTTTCCTGACGGTGGATGCAAACGCCAACCAAAGGACAGGTTGGATATGAAGATCGGCGGCCATAATATGCTCTTTCAGAATCTCCAACGCCTCCTGTACTGGCTTTTGAAACCAAAAATCTTTGTTAGCAAAGTTAACGGTTACAGGGGCTTTGTTTTGATTAGTTGCTTGCTTAAGAATTCGGCCAACCTCATGCCTGACTTCTGAAATAGAAAACTCAGTGGTTTTGACGCGACAGATAAGGCGGCTTAAAGGATGATAATCCAGCCAATAGACAGAAATACCCTCTTGGAGACTTTCCATGATGGTTGTGCCAGCACCGGCAAAGGGATCGAGAATTAGAAACGAGGGGTTAGCATATTTTCGCAGAAACCAACGCGGAATTTCAGGAATAGATTTTGCCGGTTGAAAACCAAGATTATATATTTTCAATGGTGATTCCCGATCAATAGAAATGAGCGTTCCTGGGGCCAATTCTATGGGAATCTCTCCATTGACCTGCAAATAATCAGTTTGACCAGACGTTGGATTTTTCAAATGCACAGCCGATCTCCGGTTTCAATCCCCAACAAAGCTAATGCAATGTGTCCTTGAATGCCGCAGCAGGCGGTTCAATGCCCAGCTATTCTCGGTAAATACGTTCCTTGTATTCACGGCCAATCTCATTGACTGCCTCAATAAACGCCTGGTATGTGCCTGAACCCCCAATTTTCTCCCAAAACTCGTCGCCAATTAAAACAGCTTCATCCTCTTCCATATTGAACCACCGCGCCAGGAAACTCCGGGCATAACCTTCCCGTGTGCCATAGGGGTTATAGGGCAGCGCGTAATAAGCACCTTCGACCTGGGGTGGTTCCATGCAATGTAACTTGAAGATTTTCTCTTTACTGACTTTGGTTTGGTCACTATTCGGCAACTGGGTTTTCAACTCGAAAGCGAATCGTTCACTCGTTTGTTGGTTCACCGCATACATATCACACATGACGGTGACAGGAATAGGTTCCCCTTTCCCTCGCATGATGTAAGCCAGTTCATTATCCCAATCTGGCCTCTGTTTTTCTTGGCTACCTCTCGGCTGGTATGCCAAACGATTGAGTGTCTCTGTTATTCGCCGCAACCTTCCCTCCCTGACAACCCCTCGAATCGCATAATTCTGCATACAATATCCAAAATTCTTCCTGGCAGCATCAACTGCTAATTGTGTCAATGCTTCGGCAAACAGTTCTGTACAACTGTTTTCAAGGCGAGCAAGTGAAAAAGACCAATCTGGAAGAAAGAATCGCGCTAATCCCCTTTTCCAAGACTCGGTTTCAGAAAATGTGCTTTCCTCTATCGTTCTTAGAATCTCTGCCTTCATCTTTTCAGCGGCCGCATAAGCAAGAATTTGATTTGGTTGTTCCAGTTCCATGATGTTCTCACCTAAAAAACTTGTCTAAATCGTAATTGCCGCTGTTAAACTCAACTAACTTCACCCAATCAATCGCGCCGCGATCATCGCAAAACCGGTTAATGAATTCGCCAGTAAAACGATTAGTGACTTGATCTTTTTGTTGGAAGAAGGTTTCGTTGTGTTCTTTAGCCCGATAACCAACTGGCTCAATGATGTCTGCATAAAGCTGTTCGTTTTCACTTATGAGATACCAAAAGTTTTGCCCCACAATCTTTAAGTAACCACGCAAGTAACTGGTGGCCGTTTTGCCATAACAAATACCTAAAACTGGCTGCACATTGATATTCAAGTGTGATTGTTTGATCCGTTTGACTGCATTCTGTAAATCTTGTTGGAGTTTGTCTTGTTGGGAGCTATTACCCCAATTGGGGCCAGATTTGACAGAAACCACGTAATGAACACCATCGTTTTCAAATTCAAGATCTATACCAGGAGCGGTGGATTTACGGCCGTTACAAGTCTTCCCCGCCACAAAAATCACCAAATTCTCTAAAAAATCTCCGAACAACTTTTCTTCAGAGGAGGACAGAAATGCCTCCAATAATCCATCAATTAGTTCTGAGGCTGTTGTGATGTTTTTAGCGCGAAAGAGATAGGGGTTCTTTTTCAGTAGTTTGTTTAGCTGTAATTCCTCCAAGGATTTGATTCGCCGCTGGTGAAAGTCTACGATGTGGACATTGACAAACTCATTGACTTCGTCCACCAGCTTTTGCACCGTGTCAATCGAACGTTCCA
>CAYXUZ010000229.1:5135-8738 GCA_964467705.1 uncultured Ardenticatenaceae bacterium
TCTCCAGCTTCGTATGCTGTGGTTTGGTCTAATAAACGAGGCTGATTGTACCCAACACGCTCTCTGGCAAGATGATAATTTTCTTCGGCAATATCAATACCAATGTAATGACGGCCGTGTTCTTTTGCCGCTACCAACGCTGTCCCTGAACCCGCAAAGGGATCCAAAATCACATCACCTGGTTCCGTAAATAATTTGATGAACCAGGCTGGCAGTTCCACCGGAAAAGTGGCGCTGTGATTGCGGTTATAACACTCCGTTGCCATATGCAAAACGTTTGTTGGGTAAACCAGATCACGCCCCACCCAATTAGAAACATTTTTCCCAAAACCGCTATTTGATCTTGATTCGTCGCGCCGTTTATCCGTCTCGCTCAAATTCGCCAACCGGGTTTTAGCCCAGTCACCGACAGGAACCATGACAGCATCCTGGTACATTTTGAACTGTTTTTGTTTGTTGAACTGCAACAACCTTTCCCATGAATCGCGGAAACGGTTCGGCCATTTGCCTGGATAGGAGTTTTTCTTGTGCCACATGTACTCCTCTGTCCACAACCAACCCTGCTCCCGCATTTTCAGGATCAGCTCTAGAACATAGGTGTGGCGTTCTCCATCAACAACACGCTCCTTGATATTGAGGATAAATGTGCCTGTTGGTTTAAGCACCCGCTTGAATTGCGCCGCTTTAGGCAAAAACCAATCTACGTAGTCGTCAGGTTTTACACCGCCGTATGTTCTGGCACGTTGATCTGCATAAGGCGGCGAAGTAACAATGAGGTCAATTGAATTCGCGGGAAAATCCTCTAGCACTTCTTCACAATCACCTAAAATGATACCGTCCAGCAATTCCATATCTAAATTTTCCTCGGTCGTATCGGGCTTGTATTGCCTGTTTCCACAAGTTGGCGGGATTATAGCAGGAATGGGACAAAACGGCCGTACCCACCCCACCGATCAATCGTAGCCTACCCACGCTAATCCCGTCAGGTAATCCGGCCCCACTTGATCCACACTGTTTCCTAGCTCAATTCGTCTGTTTAACTGCCGCTGTGATGAACGTTCTCAAACATCACAAAAGCAGGAGGGATAAAAAATGAAACGGTATGCTCATCTCACACTTTTGGCTCTTATTGCTCTCCTCTTCGCCGCCTGCAACGGCAATAAAACAACACAAACCGTCGTCCAGGTCATCGAAGTGACGGCCACACCACCACCCACCACCGTACCCACCGCCACCCCAACCGCCCTGCCTGACCATCTCACCGTCACCCTGCCAGACAACCTGGATAACTTCCCACCCGGCGAACCGTTTGTCATCCACTTCAACCAGCCAATGGACACCAGCCTCAACCGGCCGCTGACCTTTTCGCCCCCCCTGCGCGGCACGGCCGTGTGGAGCGACGATGCTACCACCCTCACCTTCACCCCCGACGAAGGTTTCAGTTCTAACCGCAGTTACACCATTGCCCTTTTTCCTGACGTCCAGAGCGCTAATGGCCTCACCTTCAATACCTGGCAACGCTGGCAGCTTAAAACCCTGACCGCCCCCTTTGTCGCCGGGCGCACACCGGCCCAAACCACAACCACCGACCGGCTGCCCGCCATCACATTGCGCTTCAACCAATCCATGGACGCGGATACTCTGGCCTCCGCGCTGCACATGGAACCACCGCTGGCTTATGACCTGTCCATGGTCGGCCAGAACGCCATCCTGACCCTGACCGAACCGTTAGCCTTTGGCGTAGATTACCAGTTCACGCTGGACAAAACGGCCGTCAATCAAGACGGCATCTCCCTGACACGGCCGTACACCTGGAATCTCACCCTGGCCGAACCCGTCGCCGCCGTGCGTGGCCCTAATATCAATAATTCCGAAGCTCCACTCACCATCCAGTTCAACTACCCCATGGACACTGCCAGCGTCAGCCAGGCATTGGAAATTAAGCCAGCCGTGCAGGGCAAGCTGACCTGGAATGAAGAGCATACGACACTAACACTGACGCCGGACGGCCGTCTGCAAGCCGACACTACTTACACCGTCAACTTCACCGCCCCCCTCCTGCTCCAGGACGGCAGCGAATTGCCACTGCTGCCTGCCGCCAGTTTCAACACCCCGCCACCCATCCTCAGCTTCACCCCCACCGGTGACAGCCAAAGCCCGGCTACGGTGGTGCGTATTCGTTTTGACCGGCCAATGGACACGGCCGTCACCGAAACCGCCTTCACCATCGAACCGGCCATTGATGGCGTCTTTGAATGGCAGGAAACAACGCTCATCTTCCATCCGGCCGATGGCTTTTTTGCCGAATACACCGACTACACCGTGACCCTGGCCGAAACCGCGCTGGCCGCAGATGGCGAACCCATTTTGGACGGGCCGCAAAGCTGGCATTTTGGCACCAGCCGCTTTCAAGAGGTTGCTAATTTTGGTTATGGCCCAAATGCACAGGTGTTGGATGTGAACGGCCGTCGCGCCATCCAATATCAAGTCATCACCAATGGCGACAAAACCATTGGCTTTGAACTGTATAGGCTTGATCTGACCCAATTCCTCGACCGCTACTCCTCCAATTTCAAAAACTGGTGGCCCTGGGGCGAAGAAGCCAAACCACGCATTAGCCTGGATGACACTGAACTGTGGCAACGCTGGCAGGAACAAACCGTCCCCTCCCCGGCCGAATACGCCAACATCCAGGAAGTGATCATCCCCGCCGATGTGCCACCCGGCCTTTACATCCTCAACCTCACCGTCGGCCAGGTGAACGACCAGCTGATTCTTGTCCTTACCGAAAATACATTGGCCGTCAAAGAGGCCAATGGGCAAATTGTGGCCTGGGTGACGGACATCAACGGCGACCCCGTGCCGGGCATAGAAGTCGGTATATACGCCCGCAGTGGCGATTTGCTCAGCAACGGCACGGCCGATGAAAACGGCGTCTACCGTACCCAACTCCCCTCCTTTGCAGCGGGTGGCCCACCGGCCATTGAGCCGCTCATCGTCGTCGCCCGCAGCGGGGATGATATGACCGTCAGCGGCCTTTCCAGCGAATGGCAAAATGGCTACGGCTCGCGGCGTTCCCGGTGGGACACGCCCGCCGCCATCAGCCAATCGGCCGTCTTCATCACCACCGACCGCCCCATTTACAAACCGGGGCATGAAGTCCAGTTTAAGGCGATTGTGCGGCTGGATGATGATGCCACGCTGACTGTGCCGCCGATGGGAACGCCGGTGACGGTGCGGATTCGGGACAGCCGTAACAACGTTGTGCAAACCTTTGAACTGACCACCAATGACTTCGGCACCGTCAATGGCACGTTCCAACTGGCCGATGGGGCGATGCTGGGCAACTACCATGTGGAAGTGGTGGCCGCCGATACCAGCCACCGCCAGCTGTTCATAGTGGAAGATTACCGCAAACCAGACTACGAAGTGACTATCAGCACCGACGCCGACACCTACCTGCTGGGTGATACGATTGCAGTGACCATAGACACCGCCTACTACTTTGGCGAGCCGGTGCCCGACGCCAGCGTGGTTATCCGCCGCTTCAGTCAAGATTATGACTGGTATGGCAGCGGCTGGTACGAAGATTACAGCACGGTA